>JBEGIR010000089.1 GCA_040224245.1 Puniceicoccaceae bacterium
CCCCCCCCCCCCCCCAAAACCCCTACGCATGAATCCGGATTCAACGTCTCTGGCCATCGCTTGGTAATCGCAGTCCAGCGTCGATACAGGATCCGTTTCAGGTGCCCGGTTTCTTCGGAATGCGAGTATTTGACTCTGTTCCTGCTTCAAGTTCCTCGGGTTCAAACCGGTCCTTGTAGTGATCTGACAATGCTTTAAAAAAATCCATCTCCCCGCGATGGTTGTACGATGCAAGTTTTTCAACACTCACACTATCCGAGCCTGAGAGTCGAATACCTATCAGCAGAAATGCTTCAAGTGTTCCGGGCATCCACGCTGGAGCATTGCGTATCGTAACCCGAGTCAATTTTTCAATGAGATCACTGAATCGACTCTCCGAATGATCGATACTTCCATCCCCTAATTTATCGAGATCGATTGCCATAACATACCCAGAAATAACTTCTGGATGCATGTTCTGCATCTCCGATAATTCGCCAAGGATTTCATCCAAGCGATTCGAAACATTTTTCGTTCCTTTCGAAGCATAAGCTTTAAAGGAAACCGCCAACCGGGGTCGACCACGTTGAGGTGCAACAAGATCCCAATTTTTTATCTTCGAAAGACTCGCAATCCGCCGTTCAAGAGTCAGTCCTTCGATATTCGGATTCTCTTGCTCGAGACGGATTTTGGTGTATTGGGCGAGTTCTCTACATCGGTTCGCAGATCTTTCACTCTTGTGAATGAATGTGTCAATGAGTGCGAGTTTCAGGGGGTCCATTGTGTTGCTCAAGTATTCTACGCTACCAGGGATTTATCCAAACGAAAGGATTCATGGATTCCATACACCTGAAATGCAATCTGAGTCGCAAGATCGCGGTCTCGACGCTCAAACGCCTCAGCAAGAAGATTCCGATGCGATTTGCTGATCGATTCGATATCTGGAACACGAATGCGGCGAAGATATTGGGCCTGGAATCGATAGGTGCCTCCCCGCATTCTTACACAATAGGCACCGACAAACAAATTGGCTATATCCGAGAGCAGGATCCCTCCCATAACTCTCAAGTCCCATTTCTCCGAAACCACATAATAAAGGTTATGATGGGGATAGAAGCTTCCGTCATCGAGCACGGGGTGCGCGGCCGCCTTCAGATCGGGGAGCACCAGCTTTGCTCGACCCGAGAGATCCCCGTGAACCCGATCAATAGTTCGATACCACAAATCAGGTCGTTTTTTTGCAATATGGCGGGCTTTGAGGCGCATTTCATTGTCCCGCAAATACTCAGCCAAGCGAGGATATTTTTCCAAATCGACGAGTCCTGTGGCATTCCATGGGTTTACGAGATAGGTTCCAGACCAGTGGTTTTTTCCATTTGCGATGTCGGAAGCCTGTAGCAAAGGAAGCAATCGTTCGGGTTCGACCAGATTCGAATCGTTTGTGATGAAAACCTGATCACATCCTGTCGCAACGCCAATGCCGACTCTCGTGCCAGTTGCAAAATCCTGCAAAGGGGGGAATCTCGATTCAAGTTCCGCGATCAGAGCAAGCTGAGTAGGAGAACCCGAGGGCCAAAGGTCTCGACCTTCAAACCAGCGATCAATTCTGCTTGCTTCATACGAACAGTTTTCAATGGACCTTTCCTTGCCGCAAAGAACCCACTCGGCAACGCGTCCGGCTTCGTGCTCATTAAATCCGGAATTGACGTCAATCACGGATATTTTCTCTTGAATCTTGTTCTGAAGCACCACAACAGCCGGGTAAGCGGAAACCTCATCTTCAAACGCATCCACATCGTGCATCGAAACGACCGTTTGAATCGCGTATTTTGAAGTGATGAACTCGCGAAGACCTGCTCCATATTGATTTCGCATCCAACGGTCCGCGCAGATAAAAGCCAGAGTTCCAGACGGTTTGAGGGTCTGCAGTCCTCGTTCAATAAACCCAACGTAGATGTCAGCCCTTCCACGCATGGTAGAGCAAGATTTTCGGTAGGCTTCCATGATGCCTCGATCCACATTCTCCAGCCGGACATAAGGTGGGTTTCCCACGACAAAATCAACCGAGTTGAAATCGTAATCCTGGAGAAGATAGTCACCTTGCGAAATCCAAGCATCAATCAAAACCGTTGCAACAGAGTTGGAAACCCCGTTTGCGATCAGAACCTTCAGCACGTTCCGGCGGGCATTTTCTACATTGGAGGCGATCAGATCAAATGCTCGCACCGCACATCCCAGATCCTCCAGATTATGTTGGTGGCGCTTGGCAGAGTGAATCAATCGCTCCACGATAGCGATCAAAAAGGCACCAGAGCCGCAGGAGGGTTCAACGATTGTCTTGTAGGCCAAATCTTCATCCTTAGAATAGCCCGCCAAATCCAGAATGAAGTCCACAACCCAACGTCGGGTGAAGACCTCACCGTGATTCTCTTTTGCTTCAGAAATCGGAAGGGTTGCGTTCATCAATTCCGAGAAAAAATGCTGATCTTCCCTCAATATCAACGATGAACCTCCGCTGGATCGAGCTATGGAAGATGCTTCTTGAGGTTTCATAAGTTGCTTGTTCTAACGAGGCAGAAAATCATTGGCTGACTCAAGTATCGTTGCAATACAGCTGGCGCAAAACCTGCCTGCAACTTGAGTTTTACCAACACATTTGATCGTGCGAACCCAGTGAATCTGAGTCAATTCGAAAGGAGGCTCAGAAGGTTACCGAGAAGTATCCGATTCTCAATTCCATCACACCCCCAAAAAAAAGCGGACCTCATGTGAGGCCCGCTACCCTTCGGTGTAAAACGGGTTGAATGGCAATACCCAAATTCCATCCAACCAAGATTTCATCAGGTGAATCGTCCAACCAAATCCCAGGGACGATCCACCTTTGAAATCACCCTACGTATGACACCTAGAAAGAGAAGGTATTGGTGATGAACCATTCCTGAGTGGGACGGATGCGAACTGACGCATACGAACCATCGGGATTGATCGAGATCGGAATCAGACCTTCGCTGTCGCCGACGTTGCGAACGTTCAGCTGGATGCTCCAATCGATCTTGTCCGTCAGCGGCTTGGCGTAGCTGACCCACATGTCAACCGATCCTTCGGTCGGACCGTAGACTGGGTTCTCCACGTCGAATTCGTAGCCGGTTGCAGTTTCCCGAACCGGATATCCAATGCCCACCTTGTCCTGCCAGCGATAGCTTGCACCAAAGCCGAGGTTTTCAAAACGCCCTTCCTGGATCGTGTAGTTCGCCACGATGTTGTAGCGCCACTTGCGCACTTCCGGAGAGAGCGTGCCTTCGCTCAGTTTGAGCTGAACGTAGTTCGCGCGCCAGGGTGCCCAGATGCTGTTATACATCGCATTGCCGGCACCACCCCAACGGGCGAGCAATCCGGCAGGGGTTGGGTTGCCCGCACCATCTGACAGCACGGAATCGAGGTATTCCACATACTCCGCAAGATCGGTACCACCGACATTGGTCTGGGTCGCTTCGGTCTTCGATGCGTTGATCGACAGACGAAGTCCCGGAATCGGGTTGGCGGTCAATTCGAACTCATAGCCCTCCGACACCGTATCTGAAGTCACCGCAAAACCCTGGGGCGCGCTCGCACCATAGGCATAAACGTTGTCTGCAGGCGGGATGTACTGAGAGGCTGGCAGGGGCAGACCTCCCGGATTGTCCTGAAGAGTGGCTTCATAGGTTGAACGGTCGGTCAGGTACTGCAACGGCACCGGATTGAATCCCCAAGCCTCAAAGAAGCCCTTGTCCGTCAAGTAGGCCTGGATTTCGTTCCAGCCCCGGATCGCAGCATCTTCTACTGCTTGCGTTGCCGCAAGCGCCGCTTCCTGCTCGGCCTCACTCATGTCGTCGAAGCCTTCGATGGGATACGGGTTGGTCCAGGTATTGCGATAGCTGGGCGCTTCGCGTCCACCATAGTCATAGGCAGCCAGGTCGTACAGGTAAACATTGCGCCAGTTGAGACCGTTGGAGATGATGCCTCCCACTCCATTCTGATCGCTCAGCGTCGAGTTCGCATCATTGAGTTCGGTCTTGTACTTGATCGCACGGAACGAGTACTTGTTATCCTTGGTCGACAGAACGATGCCGATGTCCCTGGTCTTACCGCTGGGATTTCCGATCGGATCTCCATAGATGCCACGGCGAACCGGAACCACCTGGAAGTTGCTCGACTTGTTGTAGGAGAAGCTGACATTGAATGGCAACGGATCACGCTCACCAAAGAGCTGATTCACGTGCAATACGGCACCATAGCTGGTCGATTCATCCTCGAAAATTTGCGTTTCGGGGAATTCGTCCGGCAGACGATAGCTGTTCATGTCCAACATGCTGCGATTTGCGGGAACCGGCAGGGCACGCGCATCCTTGGTCTTCACCTTGTCCTTGCGCCAACCCGCCGTTGCCACGATGGCATCGTTCCAGAAGTAGCCCTGATAGGTCAGCACCTGCGAGGTTGTTTTCCGGTAGGTCTGCGACGCATTGTCCAGCAGGCTGAGGTTGTTGCCTTTGTAATCGTTCTTGATCAGGTTCAGCGGATACCCCATCCAGCCGTTGTAGTTTGCGGGATTGGATGCCTGTGTGAAGTAGCGGTCTGCATCTTCAGTACCCGTATAACCTGCAGGACCGTTGTCACCCCAGTCGGGTGCGTATCCGTCAGCATCACGGGGATAGACTTTGCTCAAAGAACTCGGAACGTTCCAAACGGCACCGGGATCCACATCATAGCGTGCCCAGTTGGAGTCAAACAGGCGAACGTTGAGTGACTCAAAAGCCATAGGCTTCGCGATATTTGGAATATTTGCTCCACTCGCTGAGGTTGCACCCGCGAGCGAGGATCCGAGGTAGATCGCGGCAACCGGAACACGGTCGTTATAGGGTGAACGGCTTCCATCATTGTCATTCCAGTATCCACCCCATGCACGGTCATTAGCCACACCGCGCCAGGAGCGGTTTTCGAAGAAGTAGCGCTCCTCGTTGTAGGACGCATTCAGGCGCTGGCGCCCGAAGATCTTCAAAATCCAGTCACGGTCCGTCACATCTTCCGGGCGAAACTCACCGTAGAGCGACGCACGATAGTACTCACGGTCACTTGTATAGGAGCTTCCGCGTCCACCTGCATCGGAAATCACATACGGACGTCCAAAGTTGACATTGGTCTGCGAGGTGATCCCGTCCAGATTGCTACCGTAAGTGTAGTAATCGAGTCCATTGCGCATGATGTCAATTGTCAGCGTCGGTGTGTAAGGGACGAAGCTGAATCCGCCCCGCGTGTATTCCTGCTTGTCAAAGGACAGTTCAAGACCGACACGATCTCCCCAGCCCGTTTGGGTCAGGGTCACGTTGTAGGCATCCCATTCTTCCCACTCACGCTTGTTGTCACCGTCGATCAACTTGTTGTAGAAATCGAAGACACTGGCATCGGTGAGGGACTTGGCACGGTACTGGCCCGATCCAAACAGGGGAAGCTGAGCATTGCGCGCAAAACCGTCATAACTCGCAAGACGATAGAACTGCTCCGCATACTGTTTGCCAAAGATTCCATCGGAAGGTCCGCGCACATTGCCATTGGGCATGCGAGCACCCACGTTGATGTAACCCGCAGTCGCACCCATGATGCCGCCCGTGGCGCCATCCATGAAATAGAGTGGTTGCTGCTGGTTCACTACACCCGAAATCCAGGGCTGATAGTTATCATTTGCCGAGTTGCGAATGTTGATACCATACGAGGCCGCACCCGGTCCCGACGTCGGGTAGGTGTCGAAGCGGTCATTGTTGGCATCGTAGGGATTGGTAACCGGAGTCATGCCCATGCCCGAATTCACCGTCCAGGTGCCATAGCCATTGGCGGCTGGTGCAAACCAGGGCGTGATGCTGTCATAGGGTGGCAGGATGCGCGGGCGGTTGGCATCGATCTGGCCTTTTTCGTAGTTCGCACGAATGGTCGTGCGGAAGGTTTCCGGATCGAACAACTTCGGGTTCCAACGCACGGCAAGGTATCCACGCTCATCATCTTCAAACGCCGGGTCCTGCTGGAATTTCTGGTAGTCCGCAAGACCTTCCACGCGCACGGCGAGCACATCGTCGATGATCACGCGGTTGACGTCGAAGCTGCCACGAACACTGCCATATTCGCCTACGCGAATCCTGACTTCGCCCATGTCATAATACTCGGCGGTGTCCAGTGACGCATTCACGATACCTGCCGGGCTTCCGAGACCAAACAGCAAGGCGTTCGGCCCACGCTGAATGTCCACACGGCTGGTGATGTAACTGTCCCACGGAATATCGGTGATGTAGAAGTCACGCGTATTGTCCGCCGCAGCCAGGCCGCGCACACGCTGGGCTCCACCCGGCGCGCGCAGGCTTCCAGACTCATCAAGAGAGGTGCCTGTGCCAAGGCCGCCGTAAGTACCGCGGGTGCCTGCCACTTCAGCATTGGTCGTGTATTGCAGCAGGGTGGAATTGTCCGTCGCACCAACGTCGTTGATGAACTCGGAGGTTACCACCGAGATCGCAGATCCCACGTCCTTGAGGTCGGTTCGAATTCGGGTTCCGGCCAGCGTCTGGGTTGCCAGATAGCCAACATCGGAATCGGTTGAGACTTCGAAGGGAGACAGTTCGTAGACGTCTTCGTCCAGTTCTGCTCCATCCGAAACGGCATCCTGAGCCTGCAGGCTCAGGAAGGATGTACCCAATAAGAGGATGGGCACATATTTCCATTTGTTCAGTAGATCATTCATCATGATAGTTTTTGATGGGTGAGTTGTTTTCATACAGTGAAACCTCACGGTCTCGATGCACAAAGCTTGGCTCCGGCGCTCGCACAGGGCACAGCACAGCCCACAGGCTATCAATTCGTGGTGTCCAACCACGCATCAACGCACAAAACAACAGGGGTGTACGGCGGCAAGTGAAGGGATTCCGTCAGGTCGAAACAATCCAATCACAGCAATAACGCCGGGGGATTTTACTTAGGGGATAAAACGTTTAATTGGGTAGGTTTGGGTAGCAAAAGAATTCAGGGTCGTGAATCAATAAAGAATTGACGATAGCCAAAGCCTAGAGTCGAGGTGCGTCGGGTCAAGCGGACAGAAGCCGTATAGAATCTATGACCTAAGTCATAGGTCATGCTCTTGCCTTAAGGTTAAGCAGAGTATGTCTTCTCAGCACTGAACCCTCTGTGCTGCGCCTGACGGGCCTCACCCTTCCTCACCAGAGGCACCATTGCCCTCGAGGTGGTAGATCTTGTATTCCACGGAGTCTTTCAATGCTGCCCAGCTGGCTTCGACAATGTTGTCTGAGGCACCCACGGTTCCCCAGGTCGCTGTGCCGTCCGTGCTTTCCATCTGCACGCGAATCTTCGACTGTGCTCCATCCGCGCCTTCAAGGATGCGTACCTTGTAGTCCACAAGCTGCACATCGCGGATCACCGGATAATCACTCTCCAACGCCCGGCGCAGGGCAAGGTCGAGCGCACCGACAGGTCCATGAGACTCCGCCACAGTGTGCCGGATGTTGCCATGCACGTTGATTTTGACCGTTGCCTCGGAGAGCAGACCCGCTTCGCCGCGGTGTTCCACAATCACGCGATAGTCGATCAATTCAAACAGTGGTTCACGTCCCTTCAGAAAACGCTCGATCAGCAGTTTGAAGGACGCATCCGCTGCTTCGAATTCATAGCCGCGAAACTCCAGTTCTTTCAACTCCGACAAAAAATCCTTCATGGCCGGAGATTTTTCATCCAACTCCAGCCCCATCTCCCTGGCCTTCATCATCACACTGCTGCGCCCGGACATATCTGAAACCAGCACCCTTGTACGGTTGCCCACGAGAGACGGGTCAATGTGCTCGTAACTGTGGCGCACCTTTTCAACCGCATTGGCATGTACTCCGCCTTTGTGGGCAAAGGAGGTTGCTCCAACAAAGGGGGCGCGAATGTCAGGCCGCAGGTTTGCCATGTCGTCAATGAACAGCGACACATCCCGCAGTTTGCCAAGGTGTGGACTGCAGTGCATGCGACATCCCATCTTGAGTCCCAGATTGGCAATGATCGTCGTCAAATTGGCATTCCCGTTGCGCTCACCAAAACCATTCATGACGCCCTGCACGTGGGATGCACCTGCCTCCACACCTGCGAGACTGACCGCCACTCCCAGACCGCAGTCATTGTGACAGTGCACACCGACCCGCACGGATGGAAATCGCATCACGACCTCGGAGGTGATTTCCCTCACTTCAGGCACCATTTTCCCCCCATTGGTATCGCAGAGCACCAGGGTTTGTGCTCCTCCCTTTACAGCAGATTCGAGGGTCTGAATGGCATAGCCCGGATTGTCCAGGTATCCGTCAAAAAAGTGCTCGGCATCATAAACCACCTCTCGCCCCTGCGAACGCAGGTATGCCACCGATTCCTCGATCATGGCGAGGTTCTCCTCCGGACTGGTGCGCAGGATTTCGGTGACATGCAGCAGCCAGGTTTTTCCAAAAATCGTGATCACCGGCGTCTGCGCATCGAGCAGCATCTGGATCTGCGGGTCCTGCTCCACAGGGGTTTTTGCACGTCGCGTGGAACCAAAGGCAGCAATTTTGGCATGCTCCAGCTTCAGTTCCCGAACCTGTTCAAAAAACGCCATGTCGCGTGGATTGGATCCCGGCCACCCTCCTTCAATGTAATCGACGCCAAACTGATCCAGCGTTTTCACGATGCGCAGTTTGGAATTGACGGAAAAGGAAACACCTTCGCCCTGGGTACCATCACGCAGGGTCGTATCATAGATGAGAACGGTCGAATCGCTGGACATGGGTTTTCAGTTCGTTCAAGGACAGCCGGAAAGAACGGGCAAAACCTCGAAAAGAAAAGAAATCCAGCCGGGATGCAACCTCAAAACCGCTCCAGCAGTCGCCCCAGATGGCACTAGCAGCCACTGGCGTCCTGCAGGGAAACGATGCCCCTTCACTTTGCATCGAATAGCGAGCACACTTGACGGTTGAGTCTGTCAGGAACACATTCATCCATCATGCTTCTCCGCTCCATCCAACCGTCACGCCTGCTTTGTAGCATCGTGCTCGTGCTTTTGAGCACGGCGCTCGCCGCTGTCGAACTCTGGCAAAACCTGCCTCGGCAAGATCGGGCCATTCATGATTTTGCCGAGCAAATCGATGCGCGCACCGAAAGCCGCCTTGAGGGTTTTCTGACCACCGCTTTCCGCAGCCTCGACACGCCTGTGGTCGTAGTCACACTACCCTCCCTGCAAGGAGGGCAAATCGATGATTTTGCAAACCGCCTCTACGAACACTGGGGCATCGGCACACGCCCGGACAACCGGGGCATCCTCTTTCTCATCGCACTGGAAGAGCGGCAGATGCGCATTGAAACAGGCTACGGCACCGAACCCGTCATCACCGACACGCTGGCCGCCAGCCTGATCCGCGACATCGCACGTCCGCGCTTCCAGCAAGGCGACATCGCAGGCGGTATTGAAGTAGTCGTTCGCACACTCATCGGTACCGTTGCTGAAGCCGAGGGCAAAACCGTGGAAGGGGCCGCCACTTACCGGGGCAAAGCTTCAGAGCGGGATGGTTCCGGACTGGTGAATGTGATCTTCTGGATCATCGTTTTGATTTCCGTCTTCTCCGGTGCGGGTCGCCGATCCCGCCACCTGCGCCACCGCTCAATGTTACCGCTCCTGCTCATGAGCGGAGGATTTCGCGGAAGCTCTCGCGGGGGCTTCGGAAGCTCTGGCTCCGGTGGATTCGGAGGATTTGGTGGCGGCTTTTCCGGTGGTGGCGGTGCCAGCGGAGGCTGGTAATGCTTCAACCCCAACCAACCCACAAAACAATTTATCATGAAAACCGAAATCAATCGATTTGTCGAAACCCTCCAAAAAGCACTGGGTTCCCAACTTCAGTCCGTGATCTGGTATGGTCCGGCATGCCGGAATCCGGATACGGCACAACCCGAAGAAATTCAGCTCCTGGTCATTGTCGATTCCCTTGGTGTGCCAGAACTTCAGGCCCTCTCCGAACCTGTCAACCGGTGGATCCGGAAGCGCCACCCCTTTCCCAAAATTTTCACCCGCGAACGACTGCTGAAATCCACCGATGTTTTCCCGATCGAATGCCTGGCCGTGCAATCGCATTATCAGGTGATGCACGGGAACGATCTGGTTCCTGAGTTGAGCGTCTCGGACGCCAACCTACGCCTTCAGCTCGAAAGCGAGTTCAAGGGAAAATTGCTGCAACTGCGCGAGGCGTTTCTGATTTCCGGTGGAAAACCCAAAACACTTGCCCAAACGCTCGCGCTTTCGCTCCCGACTTTTGAATCCCTGTTCGCTGCGCTGGCCAGGGTTCTCGGACAACCCGCACCCACCGATGCAGCATCCGCAGCATCCCTGCTGGCCAATCAGCTCAAGGTACAGGACGCTGCAGTGCTCGCCGACATCCAGCAACTCCGCCAAGGCGGAGCGTCAGGAGATCGCCAGCACATCCACAAACTCTTTGAACGCTACCTGCGCCTCATTGAGCAGGTTTCCGACAAGATCGACTCTCTCTGATCCTGCGCTAACCATACTTCTCCACCACCATTCTATATGCAACTCACACTTCCACCCATGCACACCACATCCCATTCCAACAGACTCATGAACCGCAACTCACCGTCCAGGCGCCAGGCAGGTTCTGCACTGGTTGTGATCCTGTCTTTTGTCGCCCTCATCGTTGTCGCCGCGCTGATCGCGTTTGCGACCATTGTGCCGCGCTACAACCGTGTACAGGTGCTCGATGAGAGCATCAACACCGCCTGGGCCCAGGTCGAAACCGTGCTGCAGCGCCGCTACGATCTCATCCCCAACCTTGTCAATACCGTCAAGGGCTTTGCCGAACAGGAACGGGAAATTCTGACTGAGGTCACGCGCCTGCGCTCACAATGGGGAGAAGCCCGCAGCACGGGGGAGAAGGCCGCCGTTGCCTCTCGCATGGAGGGTGCGCTGGGTCGGCTGATGCTGGTATCGGAGAACTATCCGCAGCTGCGAAGCAATGAAAATTTCCTCAACCTGCAAGCACAGCTTGAGGGAACCGAAAACCGGATCTCCGTGGAACGCCGCCGCTACAATGAGTCAGTCCAGGCCTACAATACCTATGTTCGCCAGTTTCCCCAAAATCTGATGGGATTCGCCGTGCGGGATGAATATTTCGAATCCACAGAGGGTGCCGAAGCTGCACCCACAGTCTCCTTCGACTGAGCCGTCCGCCGCTGAAACGACAGGTGCGTCGTCAGTCAAACTGACGAAGCACCTGCTTCAAGTCTCAA
>JBEGIR010000090.1 GCA_040224245.1 Puniceicoccaceae bacterium
GCTCCACGATCTGGTCGAACAGGAGATCGAGAGCCTGTGTGGACCCAAACATCAACCCCAAGAGGGATCCACGTATTACCGCTCTGGCAATGCGCAATCGCACGTCTATTTGGATGGAAGAAAAACCTTGGAAAAACGCCCAAGAGTACGTCGTAAAACCGGAGAGGAGGATGGCAGGATTCCGGTTCATGCGAAGTTGCTTTTGAGCTAAGCAACTGCAACTTGCTCCGGCAAGGTTTTTGAAGGCAGCTCTAAAGAAGAACTAAAGCTTGGGTTCGTCTTTGGCTCCGTGCCAGATGTGCAGGATTTCTACGGTGTTATTTTCATCAAGAACAGCGTAAAAGATCCGGTAACCTCGATAGGGTAAGTCATGAACATTTTCGCGGTTTCGATGCTGATAAACTTTTCCGCGTCGAGGAAACTGCTCAAGTTTTTCAGCATGGTCAATCAAACCCAAAACCAGTCGTTCCGCTGCGACAGGATCTTCTTCAGAGATGTAATCGGCGACCTCTTTTAGATCGTCAATAGCAGGATCCGTCCAAATTATTTTGTAAACCACGACTTTGCTAGTTCTTTGACTTCTTCGTGGGATTTCACCTTACCGTCTTTGGAAGCTTGTAATCCGCGATCAATTCCGGCTGCGATTTCTAAATCAGCCTTGTTCGGGATGTGATTGATAAATTCAACAACCTTTCCCTGCTCTTCACAGGGCAATCGTTTAAACTGATCAATGAGTTCAGCGGCGTTCATGGTGGGTTCTAAAATCTCTCCAATCCCTTTATTTGTCAATCAATCTGGGATTTTCAAAAACTTCCGAGTTTCCCCCTATTTCGCAGATGGATGGGATTTGCTGTGAGCTTCTTTCAACTTGGTCAGGCCCACATGGGCGTAAATCTGAGTGGTCTGCAAACTGGCGTGTCTGGTTTGTTTCTGCACTTAGCGGGAGCTTCCAACTCGCGTCTCATCATGAACACACTGACATCGCAAAACGGCGGTCAAATAATTATTTCCGTCAGAATCCGCCGGGATTCTCGAGGCTTCCATGAAGCTTCAAAACTTTTGCGGTTTTCATTTCCTGAAATTCCGTGTTCACTTTGTTGCAGCTATGACTGAACTTCTCTTTGGCCGAAATGCGATACGCGAAGCACTGGTGGCGGGACGCCGCCGATTTTTTCGTCTCATCCTGGCGGATCGACTCGATGCCGCTCCGGTGGTGAGCGAGATTCAGGCGCTTGCGCGCAAGGCGAATCTGCCGGTTGAGCGTATGATACGCAAGCGCATGGACAAACTGGCACACAACCACCAGGGCATCATGCTCGAAGCGGCGCCCTACCCCTACGCCGATCTCGGTGATTTGCTCGAAGCTGCCGATGCCAGTGGGGAGGAACCTTTTTTTCTCGCGCTCGATCACATTGAAGATCCGCACAACCTCGGGGCCATGATCCGAACTGCCGAATTGGTCGGTGCCCACGGCATCATCCTACCCAACCAAGGTCAGGCCGATGTGACCCCAGCGGTGGTAAAGGCCAGTGTCGGTGCTTCCGAGCACCTGCAAGTGGCCAAGATTGCCAATCTCGCACAGGCCCTCAATCATCTCAAAAAAAAGGGAATTTGGGCTGTCGGCGTGCAGCATGGTACTGATTCCAAATGCTTTCACGAGGCGGATCTCAAAGGACCCATTGTGCTGGTAATTGGCAGCGAAGGACAAGGCATGAGCCGCATTGTGAAGGAGACCTGTGATTTTCTGATTGAGATTCCCATGCGCGGCCATATCGAATCCCTCAACGCCAGTGTCGCTTCCGCCCTGGTACTCTATGAGACCTGGCGCGCACGTGGGTTTCAGGGCAGAAATTGAACAGCACTGCGCCACAGCCCATGTCGATCTCTCTACGCTACTGCCCAGCCTGTGGTGAAAAGCATTTTCAAACGGGTGACTCAAAACCGTGGCATTGTCCCGACTGTGGATTGGACTTTTTTCAGAACACGGCTGCGGCTGCGGGTGCGTTGGTTTGTGACGAGCAGAATCGGCTCCTGATGGTGCAGCGCGCGAAGGACCCGTCGAAGGGGAAATGGGGATTGCCCGGAGGCTTCATCGATGCTGGGGAAAGCGTCGAACAGGCACTGCTTCGGGAGTGCCGCGAAGAAATCGGAATTGAGATCGAATCTCCCATCTTTCTGTGCAGCTTTCCAAATCGCTACGCTTACAAGGGCATTGTGTATGCTACGATCGACCTCTATTTCAGGGTGCAGACCCGGCAGGCAAATGCGGTAAGGGCGCTGGACGAAGTCGCACAGATCGGCTGGTTTGATCCTGCGCACATTGATCCGGAGACGGTAGCGTTTCCATCATGTGTGCGTGCAATTGAGTGCCTCAACGCGGTGCTGGGAAATCAGGCAGATGCTGAAAGCTGACATCGTGCCGATGCATCTGAGTCGAGGAAGGGGGCGGATCAGCGATGGAGAGGCAAGAGGATTTAACAAATGTTCCTGCGGAACCCACATGTTTCTGACCAGCAGAAACCCATATCGTTGAATCGGAGTGGGCCGGAAGCGCGCATCAGTCAGGGGCGGCGAAATAATGGGCAACCGCCACAAGAGGGGCGTTGTAGAGGATGCAGTTTTCGTTGGAAGCCCAACTGTCGATGTGGTCCAGATAACAGAGTGCAGGCGGGGTGTGCTCGTCAAAATGCAGTGGCAAGGTCTGGTCACCACTCAATCCTGGATTCGGACCACCTGCCAGCAAGCCTGGATACATGTGTCCGTCTCCGCCCGGAGCGAGTGAAGCGTGGTGAATGTAGAGCGGACTTCGGCTGCCGACAGCTGTGACAAAACTCAGGTTATGGGCGTTGCGGCCAAGCAGATAGTGCAATTGCGCCAGCGCAGCCTCCCGAAACGATTCCTGAGTGGAGTCGAGCTTGTATGCCAACAACAAGTACTGCGCGAGTGCCATGGCTCCGCCATTGCTGCCCCAATAGTAGCGTGTCAAGGCCACAGCAAACCCGTCGGAAGCGACATCGCCCACGATGCGTTCGCAGCGCTCGATCAAAAAACGGCTCCAGCGCGAGTCGAGTCCGGGATCGATACCCGTAACATCGTGCAGCGCACACTGAAGCTGTGCAAAGGCTGAGACGTTCTGCCATTCCAGATCACGGTCCAACGCATCTGCACTCCAAAGAGTTTCCTGAACGTAGGCATCGGAGGGATTGCGCAGCACATCTGCATAGACCGCATCGCCAGTTGCCAGAAAAAGCTCTACCGCAGCCCACATTCGATCATCCCCGTCGTTCAGATCAGGTCGGTCTGCATAGCCCCCGGTCTTGGTATCTGCGGGCCGGATGAAACCACCATTCGGGTAAAGCTCCGGATGACGCTCGAGAAAATCCCATGCACGGCGTGCCGCATCAAGGTAACGCTCCGCCGTTTCATGCCATTCGGGTGTTCCACGAAAACAGCGCGATGCCAGTGCCATCACTGCCGCAAAATCTGCGGTAGCGACTGAAGATACAGCATAGAGATAGCGTGGAGCTTGATCGAGATCCGCACGCATCCATTCGTATTCAAACGTGTTGACCATGTAGTGCACACCGCCAAACTCCGGGTGCTCCGGTTCGCTTTCCTGCATGCGAAGCATCCAGTCGAGTTCCCACTGCATCTCATCCAGAAAATCCGGCACCCCATTGCCGCTCTCGGGAATGCCAGTGGCATCGCTTGAAAACGCATCGGGAAACTGCTCGTACATGATCAGCATGTGGGCCAGAGAAACCGCTGCTGCGTGAATGTATTTTCCATAGTCACCGGCATCGTGCCACCCGCCGGAAGTGGGCTTTCCCCCCACCCGTCCGAGCGATGCGTGGTAGTTCGCATCGTGCAGATGACAGGCGTCCCTGGCAAATTTTCCGGCAAAAGCGGATTCCAACGGCACGCCACAGCGCTGATAGTAGAAAGATTTCAATGCCTTTTGCGCCACATCCGCATAGACACCCTGGGCGATGGTAAAGACATGGGATCGACTGGCATCTTCGAGCACGATCCAGTAGTCACCAGGCTCACGCAGCGCGGAAAAATCACCCCACCAGAGATCCATGCCTGTTGCGGGATCCTGCGCTCGGCGCAAGGTCGTGATTCCCCGGTAAACCACACGCTCCGTGTCCGCATGCACCACGACAAATTCCTGCTCACCGCGATCCGTGACAAAGTGCTTGGCTTCGGTGGGTTCATAACCTGCCTGATTCACAAAGACTCCAGTGAGGATCTCTTCGGGCGATTCGGCAGTCGCCGCGGGAATTCCCGGCAGAACCCAAAGCAGCAGCCATAGAATCCCCTGACAAAGTCGGTCGTTCAGGATGCGGAACTTCAGTAAATCCGGCAAGGAACTCATCGCGCCTCTGCGGGGACAGGTACAATCGGAGATGCAGGGGGTATTCATATTCATGGATGGGGTTGTCAGGGGAAAATGAATCACTGAATGCAGTGTCCCTGAAATCGCTTTTCCAGCGCAACTGCAATCGCATGAAAGCTCCGAAAGAACGTACCAATGGTGATTGTTGGGATCTAAAGGCATCAATGAGCGTCGTTCTCAGTTTCAGAAAGAAGTGAACGACCGAAGGCCACTTTTGACAACGAAGTCCTCAACGGGGCGAGAAAACACTGCAGTGACAACCCGTCGCAACGGATGCGTCTCAGTATTTGACAATTTCAAGTCCATGACTCCCTTGTCCAGATGATCTTCCGGACCCCTGATTGAATCGGGGTCCTCCCTAATGCATGGGTGTCGATCACCCGGGCATTGAAGATTCACATCGCTTCATCCTCCAGATGCCTGAATCCGAACGTTGAGACATTCCTTCGTGACTGCTCAATCATCCACAACCAAGCAACATAACATTCAATGAATTGGGAAACTGAATTCTGGGGCAACACCTTGCTCGAATACGGATATACACTCGGAGCAACACTCCTGTTTACCGCTGGAGTGCTGGCCATCACATCATTCTTCCGCTGGCGTCTCAAATCAATCGGGGACAATGGACGACTGCCGTTCTTTCTGGCGTGGAAAGCCTTGCACTCGACAAAATGGTGGCTGGTTTTTCTGATCGGATTCACCTTCACAAGCGCCTGGCTGACACTTTCACCCGAGGTATCGCAGTGGATGCAGGCACTTTTTTTCAGTGGAGTGATCATTCAACTATTGTTTTGGGGCAATCGGGCACTCCTGTCCTGGGGTGAGCGATATAGCGGCGAGAGCAGCGAAGCGATAGGAGCACGTGTCACCACAGTAAAAATGTTCCTTTTCCTCGGGCGCATCGCACTGTTGAGTCTGGGACTGCTGGTGATCCTTGACTCCTTGCCAGGGGTGCAAATCACGGCCCTGATCGCCAGCCTGGGCATTGGAGGCATCGCAGTGGCCCTGGCGATGCAAAACATCCTGTCAGACATTTTTGCATCACTCACGATCACGCTGGATCGTCCTTTTGTGATCGGTGATTTCATCATCGTGGGCGACCTGCTCGGCGTGGTTGAAAAAATCGGGATCAAAACAACGCGCCTGCGCAGTCTATCCGGGGAACAGTTGATCTTTTCCAACAATGATCTTCTCAACAGCCGCATCCGGAATTTCAAACGCATGTATGAACGTCGAGTCGCTTTTGAAATCGGCATCACCTACGAAACGGGTATCGACAAGATCCGTGAGATTCCCAAGCGCATTCAATCCATCATTGAAGCCCTGCCCGATACACGCTTTGACCGTGCACACTTCAAACAACACGGGGCGCACGCATTGATTTTTGAAACCGTTTATTACGTGAACGGACCGGACTACAACCTCTACATGGATCGTCAACAGGCAATCAATCTCGCGATCCACGAATACTTTGAGCAAAACGGGATCCAATTTGCCTACCCGACTCAGACCCTCTACCTCAACCGAAGCACAGGTTGAGGACGAAGTGGCAGCCATTTCCTCGGGTCGGGTCCGCGCAAGCCTGTGGTTGACCCGATACCCTGGGAACCAGAGGACAGTCCCATATTCGAGACCCCGGTGATTCAATTTGTGACAGATCATCGGCATAGATTGCCGTGCTCGAATTCCTGAATCTCTAAGCTACTTACCACAGGCGCTTTAGAAAACCTGAAACATCTGGCATGCATGTTGCCTAATGAGAGATAGAACATCAATCATCACGATCAACAACATCATGAAAACCATCATCAGCTCCATCATCTGCCTGCTCGGCTCAGCATTGCTCGCTGCCGCAGACATTCAAACTGCACACATCCAACCCATCGAGACGACAACGATTCTTGCCAGGGAATGTGAACTGGGAAAAACCATTGTGCTCCGGCTGCACCTCACAGCCGATGGGTCGGTAGCCGATGCTGATCCGCATGAGCTTGATCCCTATGATGTGCTTCTTGCCGAGAGGGTCATGCAATCGGTCAAACAATGGAGATTCACACCGGCAACACGCACTGACGGAACACCCTGTGAAATCCAGGTTTTGCTGCCCATCCACATCGAATCCATCGTAAAAACCTGAAGATCATTCTTCTGATCCAAACATGGCGATTGTGTAGCCGGAGAAGGTCCTCCCTTCCCCGGTTCTCACACCACCGGATGTACCGGTCACGTATCACGGCGGGTCCAGAAGGAGATGTTGTTACGCAACTGCACAGTGTGCCGGTCGCACAAAAAACCCGCAGCAACTGCTGCGGGCCTGAAAAGAACAAAATGTAATGCGTGTTAAACTCAACCCTCGGAACGAGCCCGACGGCGAATGCGCATTATTTGAATTCCAGCCAACGCAAGGAAAATCAAACCACCTGCCAACACGGTCGAAGCTTCCGGAATCGGGGTATAGTGATAGCGAATGCCCGCAACTGCACCACTTCCGGATGTGCGGATCTTCACCGCACTGAATGAGGTAAGGTTGGTGCCCATGACTTCGTTCAACTCGGCAACTGAAATGGAATCAATGCGATTGGCTTTTCCGTCACCCCAAACCACATTGCCCGTCACGTTGGCATCCCGATTGGAAAAAACGCCGTGCGAGAATTCATAAAAATTGACCGTCACATGTCTGTTGGTATTAAAATCGTAGAACGTGATGCTCGCGTGCTCGCCCGAACAGTAACCACAATCGAGATCAATGAAATCGAATCCAAAGCTGTTGATGTCGGTCTCAAAGGTGAACTTCATGTATCCGCCGTAGGCTGAATCATCCGGAGCATATTTGTTGTATTTTTCATAATGCTGCCCCTGCGCATAGTAGAGGTGACCATCATAGATATTTCCTGAAGTGGCATGCTCCTGAATGACGAGTGCATTGCCGAGGCGCTCGTTTTTCAAATTGCCCCCGTTCCAGCCACCCCACCAACCGCCAGTGCTGTCGTATTCGAGATCCGGATCCTCTCCAGTTCCTGCGTTGCCCTGGGAGTTTGACTGAACAGCATCAATCTTGTCGTAAATGCGAGTCTGCGATGCACCGTATTTCCCGTAATCAAGATAGGTGCGGCGGTCTGTGTCATAGAGCGCACCCACATCTGGACCACAATTGTTATCGATGCGCACCGTGAATCCAGTGCCAGGTGCCAGATCCGCATTGTTGGCAGAGGTGTAGCGCTGCAGATGCGTATTCTGATAAGTGTTCGAGTAGCCGACCAATGTTCCGGCGTAAAAATCTTCGAAGTCGACAGTCACTGAAGAACCGTTGACGATGACAGCATGGATGGGAGATACTGCAAGGCCCAATGCTGCAAAGGCCACTGCAAAGAAGATACTGGGTTTTTTCATATGGAACCTCTCCGATGAATAGAGCGAATGAAGAAAAGCGGCTTAACAATCGTGTCTAATGCGAGAAATAAGATTCTCTGATAGCCCAATTGACAAGCATACAAACTGGAAAATTAGCGGAAAATTAACTAAAAGTTCTAAAAATGCAATGTTTCTTCCCTAAAAACTTGCCTCAGCGATTTCAATTCTGCCTTCAACTGAGAAAATGCTGTGGCTTTCCTCCATGCTGCATTCGAGTTATCCCACGAACCAAACTTCCAATTCCATTTCATACTGTTCACTGGTTCGCAGAAATCACAAAAGCGCTGCCAAACCGCCAGCCCAGGCACAGCGGATGATGCAATGGCTTCGTCAACAATCGCTGACGCTTTCCCTGCTGGCAGCTGTAATTTTGTCTGCGCTGACTCCCGATTGGGGAGCACGGGGGGGGCACCTGCGCAGTGAAATTCTGATCTGGGCTGGTGTCGTCGTCATCTTTTTGAGTCAGGGATTTCTCCTGTCTCGAACCGCACTGCTCAGGGGACTCGCGAGTTGGCACCTGCATCTGTTTTCCCAGGGGTGGATGTTTTTGGGCATGCCACTGCTTGCCATGCTCGGACTTGCCCTTGCAGGTGACACACTTGCTCCTGAAATCCGGCTTGGCGTGTTTTACCTTTCGATTCTTCCAACCACCATTGCAAGCGCGATCGCGCTCATTGCCCATGCAAAAGGCAACATCGGTGCTGCGATTTTTAATACCGTTTTTGCCAATCTCTTCGCCGTTTTGGTGGTTCCCTTCTGGCTTGTTGCCACCCAATTCACTGAAGTTAACCATGCCCTACCCCTGGGAAGCACACTGCGACAACTCACCCTCATGGTTCTACTCCCCTTTGCCTGTGGACAGTTGATTCGGATCTGGTTCCACCCTTTCGAAAGCACCGTGGCACGCTTGGCCCGCCCTCTTCAGCAATCCATCATCGTCTTCATGGTCTACGCAGCATTTGCGACCAGCTTTCAGGAGCAGGTCTGGGAAAAGGTGGGTACGTGGATCGCACTACAGGCACTGTTTGCAGCCATCCTGCTGCTTTTCGTGGCATCGGCTCTCATTCTGCTCAGTATCCGAGTCCTCTGTTCCAACCCCACGGATCGCATTGCACTCTTTTTCCTCAGCAGCCAAAAATCCCTCGCTGTTGGCGTTCCCTTCGCCATTGCCTGTTTTTCGTCAATCTCGGATGACCCTACGGCCTCAGCACAACTGAGCATCATCCTGCTGCCTCTGCTGTTTTATCACCCGCTTCAGCTCATGTTTGCGGGAATCATCCTGAAGTATAAAACCCATCTATTCGGAAAAATCGACATTCTGCCATGAATCATCCAGCATACACGCGTCATGGATACGTTTGAAATCAGAAAAACCCACATCGAGTTGAACAAACTGCTCAAGGTGTTGGGTTGGGCGTCGACTGGTGGACACGCCAAACAGTTGATTCAAGAGGGCCACGTA
This sequence comes from Puniceicoccaceae bacterium, assembly GCA_040224245.1. Classification (NCBI taxonomy): domain Bacteria; kingdom Pseudomonadati; phylum Verrucomicrobiota; class Opitutia; order Puniceicoccales; family Puniceicoccaceae; species Puniceicoccaceae bacterium. Next base: position 9,276 of record JBEGIR010000090.1, read on the forward strand.
CTACGCAACAATGCGCTGGAGACACGCGTAAGGGCAAAACTGATCGCAGGGGACATCATTGAACTTGAGGGGCAGCAAGTACAACTGATTGCAGAGCCGGAGTCCTGACGGCTCATCTTCCAAAGGAAATCAACCCCGACTTCCGCATCATTTGCTCTCATCCGAAGGATCGCAGTGAGGCTGTCCTTGATTTTCAAGACCTCGGGTAGGTGCCAGGCGGTGCAGAAAGGCTCGCTTCAGAACCCGCTCCAGAGATTCCCGATTCACTGGCTTTGGCAAAAAATCATCCATGCTCGCATGCCGACAATTCAATTGGTCCTCAATGGACACATTGGCAGTGAGTGCACAGACATAGGGACTTTCGTCCGGGGCAAATCGTTCGCGAAGCAACTGGCAACATTCAATACCCCCCATCACGGGCATCTGAAGGTCCATCAGAATCAGATCGGGGTGCAGCTCACACAGCTGCTCCAATGCCTCCTTTCCATTGTTTGCAATAGTGAGGTCGTAACCCAGTTTCTCCATCATGAAAACAGCGACTTTTTGATTCATCGGGTTGTCTTCCACCAATAAAATGCGCAAGGGAAAGCGTTGTGCAAAGGACTGGCTTACACTCTTTGCAGATGCCAGAGCCACATCTCGAGCAATACTGTAGTCCGATTTTAAAACCTCGGAAGCACTGCTGCGAAGGATGCGACCCAGCTTCCGGGGATCCAACACGGTGTCCACTTTCAACAGATGATCCCCAGCCTCGACGCTCTTCCAGTTGTCCAGTGCGCCACCATGGATCACCACACGCTCCACATTCAGCTGAAGCGTGCGCAACACTTCTCCAACCGCAACAGACAGTTCTTTCAGTGCATCCTTGTGAATCAGAATGACATTCGCACGATGGTTCGCACCCCTCTGTACCATCGCCGACAAATCCGCGAAGGTTTCATGTGGAAGATTCCAGAACTGCAGCAAGCGCTCCAGATTGGTGCGTGAAAATTCACTGGGATCCACCGCCACCACTCTCAGGTGCGGCAGTTCGATCACCTTGCTGGCATCACGATCCACGCCAACAGCGTTCTCGGACAGAACCTCGGCGCGACAATCCATCTCAAATTCACTTCCATCGGGATCGTTGCAGGTCAGCATGAGATCCCCTCCCATCAACTGACACAGGCGTTTGCTTAGCGCCAAACCCAGTCCACTGCCACCAAAGCGTCGGGTTTCGGAGTCATCCACCTGCATGAATGCATCAAACAGCTCATCCACACGATTCGAATCAATTCCGATACCTGAATCGCGCACCGTAGTGATCAGGCGCACCCAGCGTTCACCTACCCTTTCTGTGTGCAGGGAAATGCGCACAAATCCGTGATGGGTGAATTTTAACGCATTTCCGATCATGTTGATCCACACCTGACGTATCCGCAGGATGTCTCCTCTGAGCAAAAAGGGAACTGTGGGGTCCGACCAATATTCGAGGCGAATCTGTTTTTCCTCTGCCAGCGGTGCAAAGAGAGAACAGACCTCTGCAAGATGATCCAGCGGATCAAAGTCCTGTACTTCCAGTCGAATCGCACCTGATTCGACCCGGGAATAGTCAATGATATCGTTGATCATTTCCAGTAACTTCGTGCCACTCGACAGAATCGAATCCACATAGTTTCGCTGTTCATGACTGAGTCCGGTATCGCGCAGTAACGAGGCCATTCCCATCACTGAGTTCATCGGAGAACGGATTTCATGACTCATGTTGGCGAGAAAACGTGACTTCGCCACCATCGCGGATTCCGCCTCCTTTGCGAGCCGATTGGCCAATGCGGTCTGACGCTCCAGCTTCTGCCGAAGCACCAGCATCTGCTCCTGCGGAGCACTCGCCTCACTCTGTTCAACAGATGGATCAACAGTCCCATCCTCCCACTCACTCGTGGCAGAAAAATCCGCCATCTGGAGGTTCCGGTTCAGCTCGTCAGTACTGATTGCCAGAGCCCTTTCCAAGAGGTATTCATTGCGTTCCTTTTCTTCAAATACGGTTTCAATCAGCTTGAGAAAACGCCTCCATTCCTCAAGGTCAGTGGGTAAACGCTGTTGGCTCAGCCCCCACTTTTTGAACTGTTTTTCAATCAGGGGATCCATTCGCTTCAGCAATATAGGTTAGGGTCAGGGTTTCATTCAAAAACGCACTGGGTTCATTCCATTGCAGTGGAGCGATTTCCCCCATCGAATAAAACCCAATGATCGGCACCGCTTCAGGCACAACCGCACGCACCGCATCCAGCTCAAGGTCAGCCTGCTGCCCAAGCACCATGCGCCGTCCAATGCAGTTGCAGGCGATCACGACTCCTTCAGTCACACTGTCTGCTCCATGTGAAACATCCACAGCCACTTCCCTTGCACCCGACAGAAGACTTTGAAGATCTCCTCGCATCATTTGCACCGAAGAGCCTTCCGGAACCTCACCGGCAAAACACATCGATTGTGTTCGCCGGTCTACCGATAAGACCGAGCGAAGCGTTTCTGATTTCGAATTCCCTTTGCATTTCACCATCAGAGGATAGCGGGCACCAATTGCGGGAAGTTCAGCCGACAGATCTCCCAGATAGTCCGTATAAATCTCCAGAATTGAGCGGTTATCCATTGCAAAAACCTGGTTTCCTCGGGAAGATGTCACCGTGCGTCGGGGTCCAAGCACCTTCCACCCTCCTCCTTTCCCGCAACGCACGCGCAGCTCTGAGCCTGCCAATCCCACCACGATGACTCCCTGACTGGCCAATTGATGACTGCAATACACCCAAGTCTGGCGAAACTGGCTTCCATCCCCAGCCATGCCACCCCAAATCGGTATCTGTTCAAGCCCAGCCAATTGAAGACCGCGCAACAGTGGCTCCTCCTTGCTCTTGAGTCCATCCGCCATCATCATCACACTCTGCGGACTACCACGGGTCAACAGGGCCTGCCCCAGCAGTTTGCCAATGCGCTCATCCGAAATCTGCCCCTCTCGGATCCATGCGCAATGCCATACCTTCGCGCGCTCAAATTTGCAGACACAGGCAAGCAGCGCATTTTCGAGCACCTCATCGTTCCAAATCACCCCTCCTCCCGAACAGCCCAATACGGTGGATTTTGGAAATATCCGCTCCAATTCCTCAAAGACGTCAGAACGTCCTAAATAATTGGAACTTCCAAACACCCACACCATCGTAGAATCCGAATCCAGCACACCCACAGGTGGCCGAACCCACCCATCAGCATAGCGGTGCAAATATTGCTCAGTTTTCACAGGAGGACACATGGGTTCCATCGGAAACCACCCCTCAGGCAAAGGAGTTGATTACCAGTGGATTTTCGTTTCAAGGTTCTGCGGGGCGTCGGCAGGGGTCCAATCGTCAATAGCCGACAATTATAGCCTATAACCTAATAAAAATAACGTAAAAATCAAACAGGGCTGTTCGCTTTCGACTCTGAAATCACTCGCTTTCGACCAAGCACTGCCCACCCGCATGGATTCATCCCGCAACACGGAGAAGTCCTTGATTCCATGTCAATGCCGCACATAGGCTTGCTGTTTCATGAAAACCTGCAATCCCGCACGATACACCGCGCCCTTGCGCACGCTGCGCATTCTGACAAAATGGACGCTTTGCCTTCTCTTCTTTCTCATAATCGCGACTCGGACTTCCGCCTCAACAACTGTTGATATCGTCAATGCCGCGCTGGATGAACTGAGTTCACAGCGACTCGATCACTGGCGTTTTTCCGCCATCGAACGCACCAATTCACAGGTGCTTCGCATGGTCTACCACCCTGTGCGCAACAACGTCGGACGTATCGAACTCGTCTCGATCAACGGAAGGGAACCCACTGCCAAAGAATCAGATCGCTTCGCCAAAAGCCATCCACCCCGAATGGCAGGCGAATCTTCGCAACACGGGTATGCGCTTGGCGACCTGATCACTCCTGACACCCTTCAATGGCATTCGAGCGAAGACGGGATTGACACCTTTCACTTCACTCCGCGATTCGCATTTGCGGGGATCACGCGTTCCGACTACCCCATGAAGGGTGCCCTTCGCTTCGACAGCCAGTCTAGGCAACTGATCTCATTCGACATCCGAACAACCACAAGCTTTCGTCCCAAACGCGGAACCCGGGTCGATCAGTTTTACCTCACAATTGATTTTGACGCACATGCAAATGGCACATTGCTCACACAACGCATCCGCACTCGCCTCGAAGGAAAAGCGTTCTGGCTGTTTACCCTCATCCAGGACATCGAGATATTCTTCTACGACTACCTGCCAACGTCACAGCCCTGAATCACCGCACTTCGCGTCCAAAAATAAACATTCGATGCTTGTTGCCTACCCAACCATCGCTCAACTGAACGAGCGACCGCATCCACAGGTTTCTTTGGCATTCGGATTAGTGACACTGAATCCCGTACCATGCAACCCGTCATCAAAGTCCACCGTGGAACCGGAGAGCAGTTCCATGCTGGCCGGATCCACAATCACCTCAGCCGGTACGCTGCCAACGCGGATGTCCTGCTCCTTTGGTGCGTCAAACTTGATGCCATACTCCCTCCCGGAACATCCTCCTTCCGATACAAATAGGCGCAATCGTTCGTTTTCGGATGTGTGAGAACGACTGAGTTCAGTCACTTTCTGGATCGCTCGTTCGGTCAGTTTGATCATGCAGGGAATCAAGTGAATTCCTGCATCGCTTCAAGTCGATTCCCCAAAATTTGCAACACTCCAGCGAAAATACAGCAAATTTCATGCTAATCTAAACAAGATACTTGAAACGCAACAGAACTGGAGTTTAGGATTTCAGGCTTTCTATCTCAAGCTTCCGATCAGATCATTCAATGGCACAAGGTTTCCATCAAGTTCAAAAACAGACGCAAACGATGGTGCTCGCACCACAACTGCGTCAGTCGTTGAAGATTCTTCAGGTGCCCGCTCAGGAACTGCGTTCCACTATTTTGGAGGAACTGGAGATCAATCCCACCCTGGATGAGCTTCCCAATGAAGGCATGCAGATCGAAAGTTCCCCTTCCCACACATCTGAAGATTCATCCGCTTCCAGCGAAAATGACCGCAATGGCCCGGAAGAGATGACATTCGGTGAGGATTATGAAATCTTCAATAAACTTGATGAGGATTGGAAGGAATACTTTGCACAGGAGAGCAGCAACCACGTCTTCAGCTCCGAAGATGCCAAACGTCGGCAGCATTTTTTCGACTCTCTTGTAAGTGAAACTTCCCTCCAGGAATACCTGAACGAGCAGGCCGACATGGCTGACCTGTCCCCCGATGAGAAAAAAGCGATGCAATACCTCATCGGCAGCCTCGACAAACGCGGATTTCTGGGCAGCAGTGTTTCCGATATCGCACTGCTCACCGCTCTTCCTCTCAAGGCCGTGCAAACCGCACACGAATTGTTGCTCACCTTCGAACCCCGCGGCATCGGTTGCTTTGACCTTCAGCATTGCCTGCTTCACCAACTGGAAATCAAGGGCAGCAAAAACACGCTTCCCTACGAAATCATCAAGGATCACTTCAAGCTGCTGCTACGCCGCCGCGTCCCCGAGATCGCACGCAAGACCGGAGCTTCCATCTACGAAACGCAACTTGCATTCGAAGAAATCGCAAAACTCGATCCGGCACCGGCGAGTGCGTTCACCGAAGATACGAATCGCATCATCATCCCCGATGTCACCGTGACCCGGGGCGAGCGTGGCTGGGAAATCCACCTCAATAATGAGATGATCCCGCGGCTCCGCATCAATCCGACCTACAAGGAGTTGCTCGCCAAAGGCAAAATGAATGCCAGCGAAAAAGCCTACATTCAGGAAAAAATGCGCTCCGGAAAATTCCTGATGAGTTCCATTGAGCAGCGCCAGCAAACCATCGAACGCATCACCCGTGAGCTACTCAACTTTCAGATCGATTTTTTCGAAAAGGGTGTCGCCGGACTCAAACCGCTGACGATGAATCAAGTTGCCGAAAATGTGGGAGTTCACGAAACCACGGTTAGCCGAGCCATCGCAAACAAGTACATCGAAACCCCTCATGGCATTTTTGAATTCAAGTATTTTTTCACCCCAGGCCTGCAATCCAACAACGGTGAAACCATCTCCAACAAGAGCGTCAAGGAAAGCATCGCGTTGATCATTGAATCTGAAGATCCCTCAAAACCTTACAGTGATCAGGAGTTGGTGCGTCTACTCGGAGAGAAAGACGTTAAAATCGCGCGCCGAACCGTTGCCAAATATCGAGAAGAAATGGGCATCCTGCCCACCAATTTACGGCGTCGCTACCGTCATTGATCCCCAAACCATGCAACTCGACGGTACATGGATCGCAATTGACGCCAGCTGCCCGCAATTGCAGGTGGCCCTTTTGAAAAACGGCACGGTCACCGAAAGCATTGAGGTGTCTGCACCCGCAATGGAGGGCATGATGAGCAGCATCCAACAGGTCTGTGAACGGCAACAGCATCGCATCAGCGAAACCAATGGCTTCCTCTACGGCTCCGGCCCTGGAAGCATACTCGGAATTCGACTGAGCCTCATGGCCATACGCACTTGGGCGACCCTGCATCGCATCCCATCTGAGCGCATTCTGCACTTCCGCTCCCTGGCCATGGCATGCGCACAACACCGTCTCACACCTGACTTCTCACCGAACCACCCCACCCTGGTATGCTCCGAGTGGAAAACCAATCGCTGGAATGTCATGATCGTCCACGATCCCCTCGCTCAATCATCCATTGAGGTATGGTCAAGTGATCAGCTCGAAGCATTCGATGGAAAACGCCTCCTGCTTCCACAGCGCAAACTCTGGAGCCAGACTCCCAATTTCCTGCAGCCCATCCAGTATCAGCTGGATTTGCTGTCCCATGCCGACCTTCGCTCGGAACTCCTGCACCCATCGTCACCGCACTGGGAGATTTACACTCCCGATGAAACACGATACGCTCGCTGGTCGGGTGAACGCCACCGCGCTACCTGAACTCCTGAACTGCATCAGCGCAGCACCTGCACCTGAAAACAATGCACCCTGGAGTGACGCTGCGCTAACGTCCACCAGTCTGCATCGATGCGCCCCTGTTCCAGATTTTCAATCTGTTGCGCACCTGCATCGCTGAGGATGCGCAGCATGACAACCCAGCGTTCCGGCACCTCACCCTTCCAATTCACACGGCCTTGAGCAGGATACACCAGTTGCCACTGTCCGTGCCCGTCACGCTGGTAGGCGCGAACCCCAAAATCGATCACATTCGCAGCGATAAGATGCGCATTACCCGGGTGGCGCAACACCGAAGCAGACCAATAAGCAGCCTCCCGCGCTCCTGCAGCCTGATAAGTCGGCGCATCCAGAGCATACCCCGCATCCAATGTATTTCTGGCACTCACCTCCGCTCGCGCTAAAAAATACCGGACAGTGCCAGAGGGACTGACTCGTTTACGCATGATCTGATAACTCACCGCCTTGATTCCACCCGGATCTTCTATGGCTTTCGCACTATCCTGCACAAACCAGCCAATCCTCACACCCGTAAGGCCCCATCGTTCCGATTTCATGTCATCCCTCAGCCGCGCTGCAAAATCCACTTCCAGATGAGCGGGTTTGGCTTCAACCTTCACCGCATCCCATCCTCGTGCAGCCGGGTCACTCACTGGCATTTCAGCCCATACCATGCCCTGCCATCCGGGTTTCTGCCACATTGACTGCAAATCCGATTGCACCCGCTCCTGGATGCGCTCTTGCTCTGCTATCGCTCCAAGTCGCTCAACCGTTCGTATCGAGATGTCCAGGCTCATCGATACCATGCGAATGATCCCGAGCAGCAGCAAAACCGACAGACTCACCGCAACCACGAGTTCCAGCAAGGTGAAACCCTTTTCCCACTCGCCTTTTGCAGATTTCCTCATTGCCGCACGGTAATCCAGAATTGAAAACGATGCTGCCGGGAAAATGCCACTTCGCGACCCCCCGAAGCATCCGCTGTTGGCACCCGGTACGGCCATCGCACAGTCACCTGTAGCACTCGAAGTGTCTGCGAATCCACAAAGTCTGCCGCCTGCGAGTCCCTCACCGGCTCAATCTCGATGCGGTAATACTGCAATGCCTGCGGAATGCCTTGCTCTGCCTGCTCCGGCATCACCCGACTGCCATCCTGTGTCGCCACCCAAATTCGAAGTCCACCATTGTCATCCTGCCAGTGATCAAGCGTTTCGTTCTCCGAATTCAGCCCGATGCTCTCATCCTGAAGCGCAGTTTGAATGGCTGGAATCAGCTGTACGGCATCCATGCGCTGCTGCGCATCCCGAAACCCGCTCAGCGAGCGCGCCATCCAGTTCAACAAGAGCGTCGCCGTCACTGCAAATACCGCCAGAGCCAGAATCACTTCGATCAGGGAAAACCCTTGCCCCCGCCAGCGCGCACTCCTGGGATATCGCGAGCAAGCCCATCTACTCCTCATCCATCCGCTATCCATACGATCTCTCCGCTCGGTTGTATTCTTAAGGTTCTCCAACGCTCTGGACGCACAAAATCCTTACTCAACCCGTCCACCCACGCGCAGGGAGAGAGCGTCAACTGCAGACTCTCAAGCTGCACATCCGACTCCAGATAATCCTGTGTCTCCCACCCGTGAGTCCGACCATCTGCACGAAATTCGATATAGGTGAACTCACGAATTTCCTGCAGCCCAAGTGCCAATTCCATGACGGCTCCATCACTGGAAAATACCGATGTACCTTCCCGTCCATCGAAGGCCCCCGTTCCTTCACCAAGATGGGGAACTACCGCCACACCTTCTGGCAGTGCATGCGCATCCCCCAGCAGCACCCATCGTCCCTGCTGCCACTGAACGAGCCACAACACACTCAGGGAATCCGTGAGCGATGTGCTGGCGTCTACAAGCAGGCGTGTTCGCGCCTGCTTCAACTGCGCCTGATCTCGGGCCTGTGCCAGAAGCATCGCGATCTGTCGTGCGCCAGCATTGAGCTGAACTCGATGATCCGAACGCATTCCCACAAATCCAATGCCTCCCACTATCGCCACGATCAACCCCATCACCAGCACCAGTTCGAAGAGTGTAAATCCCCCGCTTGCCCGGAAATTTACTTTCCCATGCTGCAATGTGAAATCTCTTGCACAAGCCCCTCTCATGGATCCCAGCTCCGGATTTCAGGATATCCTTTCGCCACATCCGGCAGTGCCACCACCGCGACCGACGCATGCACATCATAGCTTTCTACCTGGATTCGCCCATCTCTGTCCCCATCCAGCAGGAGTAACAACGCTGTGTTTTGAAACGCATCGCACAGGGGAGAGTCTTCCGCACCGGGTTCGAGCAGATCCTGTGGACCCGGGCGAAAAAATGCGATCCCGTAGCGATTCAACTCCGCCTCATCCCCTCCGAGCACGGACAGGAACGTAGCCCGGTTTGCCGGTTCGTTGATCGCAAAGACCGTATCGCCCTCTCCCGTCAAAAAGGGCAGATAACCGTATTCCTGCCGAAATCCTTCCACAGCCATTACCCATTGTGCAAACTGAGCACGACTGCGGGCAATCAGGCTCGACTGTCGGGCCGACTGCAGTGCGGGCATCAACAGCGAGAGCAACAACACAAGCACCGCCATGACCACCAACAACTCGAGCAGGGAAAATCCCGCACCCCCATGTTCTCGCTTGCCATTCCTCAATCTTCGCATGCCTACCTTCCGGTTCCTTCCAGGTTGTCACGGTTGAACACATGGTTTCGGTCATACCAGCCCGCCGCGTTCTCAGGCTGCATCAATCCATCGGGGCCACAGGAACACAACACATAGCGACCGTGCTGCCATTGTTCACTGTATGCGTAGTAGATCGCACTGCCCCACCCATCAATCCATGCTGACTCAGCATCGCCATCGAATGCCATCTCTGCCGAAGAAGCAGACAACAGGCGTCTCAGCTTCAACGCACGCTCACTCCGTTCACCCTGATCGATCACAGGGTAATCCCCGGTCCTCAGACGATGCTGCTCCAACATTCCCCGTATACCCGCCAGCACGGCCTCGCTCTCCAGCCGAAGCGTTCGCTTTTTCACGGCATCAATGGCACCACTGCTTAATGCAACCAACACCGAAATGACTGCGATCACCGCAACCAGTTCCAGAATTGTCATACCAGACGGATTCGGACGCAACCAATGGGAAGCATTACAGCCTGGAGGAAAGCCGTGCATGCCTCATTCCCATCTCTGCCGGAGCAATAACCAAGATCCCAATCCTCTCAATTCTGAGCATTCTGAGGGAATGTTTTTCCGCGCGAAGGCAGATTTCCAATTTCCTCGTGAAAGAAAACTTGATTCCTGCAACAGGCTGTGACTATAGTTACGAAGGATGGAGTCCTTCCCTGATGGCACTGGATGCAGTGGTTCCGTGATAACGGCCACCCTTCGTTAACCAGGCAATCGCATTCGCGGGAATGGAGAATCCCCCGCGATGACCGCACTTGACTCCTCCTGATTGACCTTTATCGCCCTGGCAGACCTGCCAACGCATTCACAACCTTTTTCCTGAAGTCGGTGCGGAGTTCGCATGTTCTGTCCGACTTTTCACCACTTTCGCAAACCCACTCATTCATGACACAGGACACGCAATCTGCCACACCTGAAACGACCGTGGTCAACGGAGACAAAGTTACCGTCACCGGTATTCTCGAGCTTTCCAAAAACAAAACCGGTCAGCTCATCGACCCGGCCCGCAATGGCAAGGCCCGCTCCACCGACCCATTCATCAACAAAGAACTCGTACGTCGGTTCAAACTGAAGTCCGGAAATTTTATTGAAGGCATCGCCATTCACGATGACCGCTTCCCCAATCCCAAAGTGCGTTTCATCGAAAAAATCGATGGTCTCTCCGTCGATGACCGCAAAAAGAAACTGCAATTTCAGGAACTCACCACACTCACACCCGACGAACAACTGCGCCTGGAGACCAAGGACGGTCGCATGACCAATCGCGTGATGGACCTGTTCTGCCCCATCGGCAAGGGTCAGCGCGGTCTCATTGTCGCCCCTCCGCGCACGGGCAAGACCACCCTGCTGCATGACATTGCCGCCGGTATTCTCGAAAACAATCCCGAGTGCCACGTCATGGTACTGCTCGTGGACGAGCGCCCGGAGGAAGTCACCGATTTCAAACGCTCCGTTCCTGCAGAGATTTTTGCTTCCTCCAACGACGAACCCATCGAGAGTCATCTCCGCATCGCCGAACTGGCGATTGAGCGCGCGAAACGCCTCGTTGAGATTGGAACGGATGTTGTGTTACTCATTGATTCCATCACCCGTCTCTCGCGTGCATTCAATTCCGCCAAGGGGGGCGGAGGTCGCACCATGACCGGCGGACTTGACATTCGTGCCCTCGAGAAACCCCGTCAGATTTTTTCCAGCGCCCGACTCACCGAAGAAGCGGGCAGTCTCACCATCGTCGCCACGGCCTTGATCGAAACCGGCAGTAAAATGGATGAACTCATTTTTCAGGAGTTCAAGGGAACCGGAAACATGGAAATGGTGCTCGACCGAAAGGTCGCCGAACTTCGACTCTGGCCCGCGATCAATGTCAACGCCTCCGGCACGCGCAAGGAAGAATTACTCATGGATCCGACAACGCTCGAGAAGGTCAGCTTTTTCCGCCGGGCACTGGCCCCTCTCAAGCCCATTGAGTCCGCCGAAACCCTGCTTTCCCGCATGGGAACTGCCCCAACCAACAAGGCGTTTCTAACGCTTCTGCGCATTTAATTTGCCGAAGATTTCACAATCGCACCTTCCGATTCATTGACGCCTTGACAAGTGACTTTGCTCTCAATTACAAATCAAACCTTAGTACCTTGATGAGGGGCCTGTGCCGAGGCATCACATCCAGCGCTAACCTTCGTCTCTGTACACTGCGGGACGAACCCACTCTACAAACCGAAATTACCGCGTCCGATCGTTAATGGAACACCCGTTTGCCGACCAATGTCAGGACCTTGCAGCGTCGCTGCTGGCCAACAATCTCAACGCCATCCAGGAGGATGGAAGCATCCTTCCCTACGAGGGAGAAGATTCCAGACTGGACGAACCGGGCCATGCAGCGCTTGCGATCGGAGAATTCTACCGCGCAACGGGCCAGACCAAGCTTGAGGGCTACGACCTTGTCGACCTCTGCGCCCGGTGCATCACCAATCAGGCATTCACCGATCAGGAAACCGACAACGGGATCGCCTACAGCGGATTGGGCCTGCTCTCCTTCAGTCCTTCCAAGGAGCGCAACCAGGTCTGGGAACGCCTGCTCGACCCCACGCGTGAGCGTCTCGACAAGATGTTGCTCCAGCGCGGCAGCTTCGTTCATGCTGAACAGCCCTACAGCATCGCAAAGGCTGTCACCCGCTTCAGCATGGATCTCACGAAAAAGGATGAAACCGGCAAACTGATTGAAAAGTTCATCAGCACGGTGGAGTCCAATAGCAGCGCGGGTTTCATGGACATCGATCCGGATAATGGAATCGGTGGCTGTTATGACATCGCCGGGGTCAGTTCCTTTGTTTTCATCCGTCAGGCCCTTCAGCTGCACGCCAACATCCATCTGCGCGACCGCAAGCTGCCCAGCCTGCGTACTTTTGTCGAAAAATACCTTCGCATGATTCCGGACCTCACCCGCCTTGATGGCATGGGTTGGGCCTTTGGCGAGGGCACGGGTGCCTACGCACAAATGCACTGCATCAGCCTCATCCTTCAGGCCATGCGTGATGATTGGATCCGCGACGACAAAAAAGCCATCTTTCTCGATATCCTGCGTCGGGTCTTCTACTTCTTCTTCAGCACCTACATCGATCAGGAAACCGGGCAGTTGCTCATCCGTGATGCCGAGCGCACCACCATTTCCCGCCACACCACTCGCATGGCGAATTTTGATGCGGCTCGCTACCTGAGCCAGTGGTCACGCCTCGCCCGCAGCATTTCCGGTTCGATCGATGATGCCAAACCGACCAAACCCAAAAATACCGGTCGTTTCGTGATCTTCGACAAGGCCAACAAGAAGGAACAGGGGTTGTTCATCTATCAGGACTCCTCCAGCGGATTGCTGCTGCAGTTGCCACTGATGCAAAGCCGCAATCCAGAGAGCAGTGATTGCCTCGCGTTCCCCCATTGCCCCGGCATCTTTGACTGGCCCGTCGAGCGCTACCTGCCCGTCATGGTGCCCGAGCTGCGTTTTGGCGAGGTAACCACCCTGCCCTGCTTCTACGGCAAACAGTGCACCACAGGCCTTGGCATGCGCAATTCCTTCTTCTTCAAATACGACCAGCCCGAGCTGATCACGAAGCAGGGAGTCATGGCCAATGGCATTGGCAGTGTGAAGGTGAAATGGACCTTCTCCGGTAACAAGATCCAAAGCGAATTTGTTTACACCGTGAAAAATGTGATCCAGCTGGATTCCATGCGCTATAACCTCTGCCTGGGGCTGCCACACTCGTTCCACACCATGGGAACCTCGTTCAAACTCGGACCTGAAAGCCTGCGGGCCACTGTCATCAAGGATGATTTCCAGGCCGAATGGGCTGCCAATGATGAGGTCACTCATGACCCATCCTATCGTGGTTATTACGGAAAAATCCACTACGTGCAGACTCTGCTGCGCGATCACCCGCTGATCATGCGTCCGGGCATCCAGTATAAACTGATCCTTGAGTTTGAACCCGATGTTCAAATGTTTGAGGAATGATTTCCGATCACGGCGGCCCTGTTACTTTGGGCCGCTTTTTTTGTCTCTGTTTCACAGCTTCAGAACAATTTTCCATCGTCCCAGAACAATGCAAAACGACCACAGGTCACCGCAGCAGCAGCGCTCAATCAAGAGTCGTCCAAGAAGCTTGAGATTTTCCTAAAGTTTATGTTACGCTTCACGATAGTAACTAAAGGTTCATCATCGTTTTACATAACGCGTGCTGAACATAACCCACAACACCCCGACCACTGTGGCACTGAAAATCACACTCAAACCTAACGAGAAAATCTACATCAACGGAGCACTGCTCAGCAACGGGGATCATGCGTCCCAACTCTTCATTGAAAACAAGGTGAGGTTGCTTCGGGAAAAAGAAATCATGACACCCGAACGCGCAAAATCAGTGGCGCAACAGGTGTATCTGACCATTCAGATGATGTATTTTGAACCGGAAAGAGTAAAAATCTTTCACAAAACCTACTGGCAACTTGTTCGCGTCCTGACCGAAGCCGCTCCCAGCATGACTCCGATGATTCATGAAATCAGCGAAAAAATTCTGGTGGAAGAGTACTACAGTGCGCTGAAGCTCACCAAAAAGCTCATTGATTACGAAAAACAGTTGATGGATCATGCCAAGAAATCCAATTAACCCCTACGAAAAAACCCAAAAGGCGACTGTCCCAGGTCGTGATGTTGAGGTCAATGTGCTGGAAAAGGCAGCAGTCATGTTGAAGCGCTGTCAGGAAAACTGGACGGATAACGCCTTCAATCGCGCGCTCGACGATGCCCTGCGCTACAATCAGAAAATATGGGATGTCTTTCAAAACGACTGGCGCAGTCCTGACTGCCAGCTTGAGCGTCCCCTTCGCGAAAATCTGCTCAGCCTCGGAGTCTACGTGCGCAAGGCAACGCTCGACATCATCGCCTATCCCGAAAAGGAAAAATTGAACAGCCTCATCAACATCAACGAAAACCTCGCATCCGGTCTCAAATCACAGCGGGATGCGGAGCGCTCCGAATAACACGCAAAAATTTTTTTGCGCCAGCATCACCAACGGTGAGTTGAGGTCTTGCTCATCTCCTTCTCCAGCAGAGCACCCACGAAACCACCTGCTGCCTCAAACAACAAGTGACAGCCAAGGAGAGTGATACCCTGCGCATTCGCTCCTTCCCTTCATGCGTCGAGGTCAGAAATTCCTCTCCGAATTTTCGAGCTTTTCCATTGATAATTGCAGAGAATTCGGGATGCTGCATGCATGGCAAATGTACTCATCATCGGCGCGGGCGGCGTCGGCCGCGTAGTCACTCACAAATGCGCATCCCTGCCCGAAGTCTTCCATTCCATCTGTCTGGCAAGTCGCACACAGTCCAAGTGTGATGTGATCGCCTCTGAACTTTCGCGCGAGATTCAAACCGCGCAACTTGATGCTGACAATCCGGAGGAAACCGCCGCATTGATTCGCAAGATCGGAGCCGATATCGTCATCAATGTAGCCCTTCCTTATCAGGACCTGGCGATCATGGATGCGTGCCTGGCGACTGGTGCGCAATACGTTGACACCGCAAACTACGAACCCAGGGACGAGGCAAAATTCCACTACGGATGGCAGTGGGCCTATCAGGACCGCTTTGAGAAGGCAGGCATCATGGCCCTGCTCGGATCGGGCTTTGACCCAGGCGTCACCAACGTTTTCACCGCCTGGCTGCACAAGCATGAGTTCGACGAAATTCACACACTCGATATCATCGACTGCAATGCCGGGGATCATGGGCAGGCTTTCGCCACCAACTTCAATCCCGAGATCAACATCCGCGAAATCACACAGCGTGGCAAATTCTGGCAGGATGGCCAATGGGTGGAAACCGACCCACTCTCCGTGAGCAAAACTCACAGCTTTCCCGACGGCATCGGTGACAAAAAAATCTACCTGCTCTATCATGAGGAACTCGAGTCCCTGGTTAAGCACTTTCCAAAAATCCGTCAGGCCCGTTTCTGGATGACCTTTGGGGATGCATACCTGACCCACCTTCGCGTGCTTGAAAATGTCGGCATGACGCGCATCGATCCGGTCAACTACAAGGGAACCCAGGTCATCCCACTCGAATTTCTGAAAGCACTGCTTCCCGATCCCGCAAGTCTGGGTCAGACCACCAAGGGTAAAACCTGTATCGGATGCCTCGTCGAGGGAATCCGGGATGGTGCCCCCAAGAAGGCATTTCTGTATAACATCTGCGACCACGAAGCCTGCTTTCGTGAGGTCAACGCACAGGCGATTTCCTACACCACGGGCGTGCCCGCCATGATCGGTGCCAAAATGATCGCGGAGGGCAAATGGAGCGGCAAGGGTGTTTTCAACATGGAACAGTTTGATCCCGATCCGTTCATGCAGGACCTCAACCAATACGGATTGCCATGGAAGCTCGAGATCTTCAACTGATTTGCCAGCAAACCCCCGAATCCTGCTTCGTCATTCACAAGCAGGCACTTCTGCAGAACCTCGAACGCATTGGCCGCATCTCCCGCGAAAGTCCTGCCAAGGTGCTGCTCGCACTTAAGGGCTACGCCTGCCATGCCACTTTTGATCTCATCCGCCCGTACGTGGCAGGCATCGCCGCAAGCTCACCGCATGAAGCAGAGCTCGGTCTGCGCAAAATGGGGGGGGAACTGCACGCCTACGCCCCGGCATATTCAGACGAAGACATCCGCATCCTCAGCCAATGGGTGGACCACATCGTCTTTAACTCTCGCGAACAACTGCTGCGCTATGCACCTGCCATTCGCGACGCTGAACGCCCCATTGAAATGGCAGTGCGGTTGAATCCGGAACAATCCGAAGCCGATACCGAACTCTATGATCCCAGCGCCAAGGCCTCTCGCCTGGGTATCCAACAACACGAGTGGAACGACGACCTGCTTCCCTGGCTCGACGGCATTCATGTGCACAATCTCTGCGAAAATGACTCGCATGCGCTGGAACGCACCCTACAGGCTCTCGAATCCCGCTTTTCCGCCGTACTGTCAAAGGTAAAATGGATCAACATGGGTGGCGGGCACCTCATCACGCGCAAGGGCTATGATGTCGACCACCTGATCGCACTGCTCAATCGCTGGCATGCGCGCTATGGTCACCAGATCTACCTCGAACCCAGCGAAGCGTTTGGCTGGGGGACCGGTGTGCTCAAAGCGACAGTGCTGGACATCAAACCGGGTGCACCCGGTGATGTTCCCCACGCGATTCTCAACGTATCGGCCACTGCCCACATGCCCGACACGCTGGAGATGCCTTACCGGGCCGAAATTCATGGTGCTGGCAAGCTTGGCGAAAAAACACACGGCTATCGCCTTGGTGGAGTTACCTGTCTCGCTGGTGACCGCATTGGCACCTACTCCTTTGATCAACCGCTTCAGGTGGGAGACTGCGTATTGCTCATGGACATGGCCCACTATACCATGGTGAAAACCAGTTTTTTCAATGGTGTGCAAATGCCCGCCATTGCGATTTTTGACCGCCAGACTCAAAGCACCCGGATCGTGCGTACTTTTGGCTACGAAGACTACGCCAACAAACTCGCCTGACTCACGCTTCCCCGTTGACCCGTTCCCAGCACCCAATCACACTTTCGTTGTATTCGAAACTATGGATAAACAAGCCTTAGCAGCTCAGATCTACCAGACTGCTCACATTCGCGGCAGCTTCAAATTGCGTTCCGGTGCGACCAGTGACCAGTACTTTGACAAGTATCGCTTTGAGAGCAATCCCATGCTTCTCATGGAAATCGCCAAAAAAATGGCGGATCTCATACCCGATGGCACCGAGGTGCTTGCCGGACTGGAAATGGGTGGCATACCAGTGGCAACCCTGCTTTCCCAGCTCACCGGTCTTCCCGTCTGTTTTGTACGCAAGGAACCGAAGCGCTACGGAACCTGCAAATTTGCCGAAGGTTGCGAGATTGAAAAAAAACGCCTTGTGATCATCGAAGATGTCATCACCTCGGGCGGGCAAGCCATCCTGTCGGCAACCGATCTCCGCAAGGCTGGCGCCAAGGTCGAGGACGTCATCTGCGTCATTAACCGGGAACAGGGCGGCCCCGAAAAGATGGCCACTGCAGGACTGCGCCTGCATGCCCTGTTTACTCGAAGCGAACTCGAATCCGCATCCGCATCTGCGTAACATGATCCCTGTTGCACAAACTTCTCAGTTCCTATCCATCATTCTGGTCCCCACCCTCTGAGCACCCATGGACGAAGCCAGCCTCTTTATTCAGGACTTTGCCGTCATCCTGCTTGCCGCAGCGCTTTTCGGCTGGATCGCTCGCAGCCTTAAACAATCCCCGATTGTCGGTTATTTGCTCGCCGGCATCTTCGTAGGCACACCATCGATCACGTTTCCCTATGTAAGCGACCCCGCACGCATTCAGGTATTTTCCCAGCTGGGATTGATTTTTTTGATGTTTTCGATCGGTCTGGGACTGCGCATCCAGCGGTTGCGCGAACTTGGAGCGAAGGTCATCATTGCTACTACCCTGACAGCTCTCATCGTCTTTGATTCCAGTCGCCTGGTAAGTTCCTGGATTGGACTTGGGGCAATGGAGGGCATGTTTCTCGCTGCCATGCTAACGGTCAGCAGTTCGGCCATCATCAGCAAAACGCTGGTCGACGAGGGGCTGAACCACACACGATATGGACAGCTGGGCATGGGCATGACTCTGCTCGAGGATATTGTCGCTGTCGTCATGCTTACCTTTCTGGGCGCGATGGTATCGTCCAACGACAGTGCAAACATGCTCCCGATTCTTGGGCGCACTGTCGGACTTGTCGCCGCCTTCGCCCTGTTGATCATCATGATCGGCATCCTCCTGTTGCCGCGACTGCTGCACCGCTTTGTGAAGACAGGCTCGTCAGAACTTGAGACCATTCTGCTCACGGGTCTGCTGCTGGGCATTGCTTTCACCGCTGTCAAAGCTGGCTACTCGCTGGCACTGGGTGCGTTTCTGCTGGGCATCGTGATCGCAGAAACCTCCCGCTATGCCGCCATTCGACAAACCTTCACCGGATTCAAGGACGTCTTTACCACCGTCTTTTTTGTCGCTATCGGCATGTCCCTGGATATCTCCCAAATCGGTTCAGCACTGCCCCTCATTGCCGTTGGCACCCTGTCCTGCCTGCTGCTGCGCACCCTCTCTGCATGGCTGAGTCTTCTCATTGCCGGCGAGCCATCCCGAATCGCATTGCAGACAGGTTTGGTTGTCGTACCCATGGGGGAGTTTTCGTTCATCATCGCCGCACTGGGTGTAAGCTCGGGAGCACTGTCCCCCACCTACGCCGTCGCCGCTGTTGGGATTTCATTCCTCACCAGTTTGATTTCTCCCACGCTCATCGCTCACGCCCCTGGTATCTCCAATGCACTGCATCGCCCGGAAATGCCACGTTTCTCGCGAATCCTCAACCTTTACCGCGAGTTCTGGATGCGCCTCGGACAAGTTCCTGATCGTTCCCTGCTCTGGAGACTCGCCCGCAAACGTCTGATCCAGATCACGGTCGAAATCATCATCGTCACATCCATTCTGGTCTTTGCCCAGCCTGGTTTCACTGCCGTGACCAGTCTCTGGCCTCTTTCCATCACTCCGGCCCCCTGGCCCAGCGTCATCTATGGATTTGTAGTAGCCGTGCTTTGCCTGGGTTCACTCGTGGCAATCTGGCGAAACATCGCAGCACTCGCCATGCTCATCGCCGACAGCATTTCCAAGGGAAATCGTGATCTTGCACGGTACACGGTCTGGTTTCAGGGATTGTTCAAGATCCTCGCGGCAATCGCTCTGGGAATCTGGCTGCTCAATCTGCTACCATTCGACCGCATTCCCTGGTGGGCCATTCTCGCCAGTCTCACAGCAGTAGGCATCTTCCTGCTTTTGATGCGCAAGAAGATCATTCGCTGGCACAGTCATGTCGAATTTGAGTTGCAGCAAACTGTTGGTCGAAATGCTCCCTCCCATACCGCCCAGTACCTGCAATCTGCGGAGCAATGGGGCATCAAGCTCGATGAAATTACCCTGCCAGTGAACACCGCACTTGCTGGAAAATCCATCGCGCAGGCAGAACTTCGCACTCATACAGGTTGCTCCATCGTCGCGCTTGAACGTCAGGGCTATCCGATTCATTCACCCGGCCCCCAAACCCACCTCTTTCCAGGCGATGTTGTTCTGCTCGCAGGAACCTCTGAGAATCTCAAGAAAGCACGCAAAATGCTCTACGACCCCGCGCACTTTTCATCGGATTCCCTGCACTCCCTGCATTCCGATGTCATGGATGTCTACACCCTGCCCGAGCGTTCGTCCCTGGTCGGAAAATCGCTGGGAGAATTGAACTGGAGTCGTCTTTCCGGCGTTCAGCTGCTCGGCGTCTCCCGCGAGGGTGTGCGCTCACTCTTCCCTTCCCGCGAATTTGTGTTTGAGGTTTCCGATACGCTGTTGCTCTGTGGAAGTCGGGCAGCGCTCGATAACCTAATGCGCGATCTTGACCACACCGTCACTTCCTGAACCCTTTCACGATCTCGTGCGTTCTTCCCTCGCAGGAGTCCACAGTGCGTTTAGTCTTGGCACCCGGCTCGGACTGCATTGTATCAGGAACCGATGCGACGCTTCCACCACGTATTCTTTGATCTCGACGGTACGCTGATCGATCATTTCGACGCGATCCACCAGTCCTTTGTTCACGCTGCACAACAACTCGATCTGGAGCCTCCCAGCTATGATAAGGTCGTTGCAACCGTGGGTGGTTCGGTCCCGGTCACGGCATCCCGATTGTTTCCGAAATCAAACCCGGAAACCGTTGCCACTTTGTTTGAATCCCACTTTGACACCGTGATGTACGACGCCGTCGAGATCAATCACGGCTCCGAATGGTTATTGCAATCCTTGCAGGAAATCGGCATCCGCTGCATAGTTTTCACGAATAAGCGAGGAGATAAGGCACGAGCGATTTGCGAACATCTGGGTCTTTCCCGCTGGCTCACCGGAATTGTGGGAACGGGCGATACCCCTTGGCGCAAGCCCGAGCCGGAATTCACAAGGCATGCATTGCGACAGTTTTCCGCCCAGGTGGAATCAAGCTGCCTCATCGGCGATTCTCCATTCGACGAACAGGCCGCTCTTTGCGTTGGCATGCCCTGCTTTCTCGTTGCCACAGGTTCCCACAGCTTCAAGCACCTTTGCTCCGAGGCACAAAGCCCCGTCTACCCCGAACTTCACTCCATCGGTCGCAAGGTGTTCGATCTAGCCACCTAAGACGAATGATTGTTTTAGATGCTGAACCCAGGATTTGACAAAACACCGTTCGGCAGATGCCGAACTCAAAACGCTCCGATATAATCGGAGCTG
The DNA here is from genome assembly GCA_040224245.1 of Puniceicoccaceae bacterium. Lineage (NCBI taxonomy): Bacteria > Pseudomonadati > Verrucomicrobiota > Opitutia > Puniceicoccales > Puniceicoccaceae > Puniceicoccaceae bacterium. The sequence continues at coordinate 30,409 of JBEGIR010000090.1, forward strand.
CAAAAATCCCGACAAGTCGGGGAACAAAAAGCCTTTTTGTCGCTGTGAAACAGCGTTATGTGGCCCATAGGCCTTATAGGCTGACATTCGCCAGCCGATGTTTCAAAACTCAGTTGTTTAAACCATAAAGGGCATGAGGGTGGTCAGTCCACTGATCAGTGGTAAGCACGATCAACCAGCGAAACCCTTTGGGATTTGTGTGTTTTGTGCCTTTTGTGGTTGAAGTTTTTCATCTGAATTGTGGCACCGTGCAGCGAGCTGCGATGGCGAAGTGGAAATGGTTGATGAGGAAGAATCGATGCTTCGGTTGGATCAGTGTTAGTGAAGGCTGACGCACTGCAGGAGTTGGAACATCGTGCAGCTGCGCTGCGCGCAACAGGTTTTTGTGTGTAGTTTTTGAACCTGTTACTGGGAAAGGTCGAACTGTTGAGGTATTCGAGTGTCCATGGGTCGAAATTTTTCCAAATTCCGCTACGGGGGATCCGATGGCTTTGGGAGGGGCGTGGCGGGCTGGAACGGCGGCTCTCGGCGAGCGGGAACCCTACGCAAGATAGGAAAATCACCATGAGAGAAGATCCATGAGAACGGTATTGGGTTATGGGCGATGGGTCTCGACTCAATTCGAATCTGTGCCCATCTCATAGATCTGTGGTTTAAAAAGAAAGAATTTGAACCAGTTCAGGGCGGAGCTGCAAAAACCCCGACTTCTCGGGTGAAAACAAATTCCTCAAACCTCACAGCTCATCACATCTCAACCTTCGCCATCTCAGCTCCGCTGCAACCAAGCGCGAGCTGGAAGCTCCCGCTACCCTTCAACCATCGCCCATCAGACATCCGCAATCCGCTCGACACCCTCGCTGCATTGTGGTGTCGATCCCCGCTTGCCAAGATCAGCAAACTTTGTGATGCTCGGCCCACCTCATGCCCAATCCACGTGCCACCGAAACTCTCACTGGAGTGCTGGAGAAAATTGTCTACTCCAACGAAGAAAACCACTATTTGGTGGGACAACTTCGCATCGAACAGGCAAATCCGGCCCGCGTGATCACCGTTGCCGGAAATCTGCCCGGCATCCAGTGCGGAGAAACACTCGAACTGACAGGACAGTGGAAACAACACCCCAAATTCGGCATGCAGTTCGCCATTGCCGGATTCAAGTCCAAGCTTCCCGCCAGCACCTACGGCATCCGCAAATATCTCGGCAGTGGTCTGGTGAAGGGCATTGGCAAAACCTATGCAAACAAGATTGTGGATCACTTCGGTGACCGCACGCTCGAGATCATCAGTACCCAGTCTGCACGCCTGCGCGAGGTCGAAGGCATCGGTGCCCAACGCGCGAAGTCCATCAAACAGGCATGGGACGAACAGCAGGTCTACCGCGAGGTCATGATCTTCCTGCAGACTCACAACGTTTCCAATGCCCAATGCATTCGCCTGGTCAAACGCTACGGCGGTGAAACCATTCGCATCCTTCAAGACAATCCCTATATCCTCGCCAAAGAAATTGACGGCATCGGCTTCCTCACCGCTGACAAAATCGCGCACAATCTGGGCATTCCCACCGACTCCAGCCAACGTGTTCAGGCTGGGCTCTTTCATGTGATGGATGAGGCTTCGCAAAATGGCCATACCTGCCTGCCGCTCGAAACCGTGGTGCAACGTGCGCTTGAATTGCTGCAGATCGATGAACCGCTGATCCAAAATGTGCTGCAGCAGCTCATTCGCACCCGCGAGTTGCGCTTTCCCCGCAATGAAGTGATCCAGCTGCCACCTCTCTTCCAGCACGAAGCCAGCATTGCAAAGGCAATCCGGGGACTCATGCAATCGGACAGCCGACTCCCCTCCATCAAGTCGGAAATCGCGGTAGACTGGTTCGAGGAAAAAACGGGACTCTGGCTCGCCCCCGCCCAGCGCGAGGCCATCCTTACCTCACTCGCTGCAAAGGTTTCCATCATCACTGGCGGTCCTGGCACCGGTAAAACCACCCTACTGCGGGGCATTGTTTCCATTCTCAAGGCAAAAAAAGTCAAGGTCGTGCTCGCCTCGCCCACGGGTCGCGCCGCCAAACGTCTGCAGGAGGCCACAGGTGGATTCGCCCAAACGATTCACCGCCTGCTGGGTTACGACCCCAGCAAGGGTGGATTTCTTGCCAATGAATCCAACCCACTGCGCGCGGATTTCATCGTTGTCGATGAAGCCAGCATGCTCGACAGTTACCTCGCCGCAAGTTTGTTCAAGGCAATTCCGTGGAGTGCTCACCTGCTTCTGGTGGGTGACACTGATCAGCTTCCCTCCGTCGGTTGCGGCAACGTATTGGCCGATTTGATCAGCAGTCGACAGGTTTCCGTCACGCGCCTTCAGTACATTTACCGCCAGAGCAAGGGAAGCCAAATCTCTGCTGTTGCTCACGGTATTCTTGAGGGAACCGTGAAGACTGGTCGCCTGGTGGATCGCATCGACCTCATTCAGCCTGAGGATGAAATCTGCTTCATTCGCTGCGAAACCCCCGAAGATCTGATCGACAAAACAGTTGAGCTGGTGAATCACAAGCTCCCGCAACTCCTGCCCGCTCAGATCGTGAGGGACTGCCAGATTCTGGCACCGCTGCACAAGGGCATTGCAGGAACTCAAAACCTCAACGCTGTGCTTCAGAACGCGCTCAACCCCTCCCAACGCGAGGTGCGATCCGGATACGAGGTCTTTCGCGTGAAGGATCGCATCATCCAGACACGCAACAACTACGACAAATCTGTCTTCAATGGTGACATTGGCACGATCATGCATATTGATCCCGAAACGGGAAGTGTGCGGGCGGAGTTTGATGGCAACCTGGTAGAATACGAGCGCTCGGAGCTGGGTGAATTCCAGCTCGCCTATGCAATCACAATCCACAAGAGCCAGGGCAGCGAATACCCCGTTGTGCTGATCCCACTCATGAAACAGCACTTTGTGATGCTCGAACGCAACCTTGTCTATACCGCCATCACACGAGGCAAACAACGGGTCTACCTGCTCGGCCAGGTTGATGCCTACGCCATGGCCATAAAAAATCTCAAAACCCGTGATCGCTGCACCCATCTCGTGCCGCATCTACTCGGAGTTGACGGGCTGGAATCCACCTGAAAGGAACCCGTCAGTCGATGGGTTGAGTGCGACCAAGATTGATCGCAATGCGCAGGTTTTCGCGTTCGATCAACCCACCCTTTCTGCTGCCATACACGAGGGCGCGGAGTACTTCACTCAACTCTGCGTAGTTGCCCGGCCAGTCATACTCCAGCAGCAGATCCTGAGCGTCCTGGGCCAATTGAACCGGTGACTGCAGATCGCGCTCTGCTGAGTAGGCCTTCAACAACTCAACTGTGAAATACGCCAAATCCGCAAGGCGATTGCACAGGGGTGGTACCACAAACAGAGCAGACTTGCAGCGTTCAGCCAGGGCTTCAGGATACACAATGCCTTCTTCAAACGGGTCAAATCCGTCCATGATGACCAGCAGCTTTGAATCCGGAAATGCCGGATTTTCTAAAAAGCGCAGCAGGCGGGTTTCCATCACCGCATCCAGAGTTGGACTGATGCGCAAAAGCAGCAATTCCGGTCGAATCGCCGTGCGACTGAGCATGACCATCCACTCGTTGAGCACCGATTCTTCCAGCATGGAGGGTTCCAACGACAAAATCGCTGCACTGTCGATTCCGCGCTCCTTCGCATACTCTTTCACAAGCAGCAGATATTCGCTGCCAACTGCACCCGCGAGAAACAGTGGATCACTTCGATCCCATGTCTCAAGAAAGCGCTCTACAATCAGGCGTGTGTTTTCAGACTGTTCACAAAAATAGTGCATGGTAGGAAGTGAGCGTCACGCGGAATAACAGCTCCTCACAGCCTGTTCATTTCGAGGGGAGTTGCAAGTGACAACTTTCATGAAACCCCGTGCTCCAACCACCGCATGACTCACAACTGCTCACGCGGGCGCGGGTTTGCAATCCAGGTGTAGGCAAGCGGGATCACATAAAGAGTCAAAAACGAACCCAGCGCAAGACCACCGATCACAGCAATGCCCAGTGAGGTTCGGCTCTCTGCGCCCGCACCCACTGCAAGGGCGACTGGCAATGTGCCCAGAATCGTCGATGTCGTGGTCATCAAAATCGGCCGGAAACGCTGTGCAGCTGCCTGACGTGCCGCATCCATCAGGGACATTCCCTGATCGCGCAGTTGGTTGGCAAACTCGACCACCAGGATGCCGTTTTTGGTCACGAGTCCGATCAGCATGATCAACCCAATCTGGGAAAAAATGTTCAGGCGCTGGTCCAGTAAATAGAGTGCCAGCAATCCACCCGCCAGTGCCAGTGGAACCGTGATCATGATGATCAGCGGGGTGCGGAAGCTCTCAAATTGTGCCGCCAAGACCAGATAGACCAGCATCAGGGAAAAGACAAAAACATAGGCCAAGGTGGAACCCGTTTCCGTAAACTCGCGCGCCTGTCCCGCCAGTTCGGTGGTGAAGGTTTCGTCCAGCACTTCGTCGGCCACCTCACGCATGGCGGCAATCGCATCCGCGATCGTATAGCCATCCGCAATCGTTGCCGAAAACGTCGCCGATGGAAAACGGTTGTAGCGGAAGAGCACAGGGGCAGCGCTGATCTCTTCAAAGGACACCAGGTTTGTGATCGGGATCAGCTCCCCCGAGTCCGAACGCACTTCAAGCATGCTCACGTCAAACGGGGTCTGACGATCCTCACGCTGGAACTGCCCAACCACTTCATACTGCTCCCCATCTTTCACAAAAAAACCATAGCGCTGCCCGCTGAATGAGGCCTGAATCGTATCTGCGATGGTGCGCGCACTCACTCCAATCGCTTCGGCACGATCGCGATCCACTTCCACACTGATTTCCGGCTGCGTGAATTCGAGGTTCACGCTCACCGAAGTCAACACAGGGTGCTGGCGTGCACGATCAAGCAACTCCGGTATCACTTCCCTCAGTTTTCCCCCATCTGTATTCTGCACGACAAATTGCATGGGTGCCCCACGACCACCAGCCTGGATTGTCGGCGGAGACTGCACACGGACGGTTGCCTCCGGCAGCTCCGCCATTGCCAGCGTCAACGCATTGGCGATCTGCAGCTGGCTTCGCTCTCGTTCAGATGAGGGACCCAGCACGATACGGGAGAAACCCGAGTTTACCGTGCTACCCCCGCCAAATCCCGGGGACGTCACCGACAGAGAAGCCACTCGTTCGGGAACCTCGCGCTCGATGATCGCATCGATCTCGTCCATGGTGTCGATCATGTATCGATATCCAACACCAGGTTGTGCATTCGCCTGCAGCACCAACAGGTTGCGATCTTCGATCGGTGCCAGTTCCTTTGGCAACAGCAACCCCACAACCGGAATGAGCAGCAGGCAACTGGCAACGACCACTGCCGCTGGGATTGAGGTGCTCATGAACAGGCGTAGGGTGCGTTCATAGCTGCGATTCAACCATTGAAACATGGGTTCCGTGATGCGATATGCCCACGGCATGCGGTCATGCTTCTTGAGCACGCGTGAACAGAGCATCGGGGTCAGCGTCAATGCGATGAAGGACGAAAGGATCACGGCCCCGGCCAGAGTAACTCCAAACTCCTTGAACAATGCCCCCGTCACTCCCCCCAAAAACAGAATCGGCGCAAACACCGACGCCAGTGCAAGCGTGGTCGCAACCACCGCAAGGAAGATTTGCTGGATGCCACGGATCGCCGCCTCCTGTGCCTGCTCCCCGTCTTCAATGCGACGATAGATGTTTTCGAGCACAACGATGGCATCATCCACCACCAATCCGATCGCAAGCACCAAGCCAAGCAGGGTCAAGGTGTTGATTGAAAATCCAGCAAGATTCAGCAGAAAAAAGGTGCCCACCAGCGCGATCGGGATCGTCAGCAAGGGGATGAAGGTCGAGCGCACTTCCCGCAGAAAGATGAAAATCGTCAAACATACCAGTATACCCGAAAAGATCAGGGTCTGCCTGACTTCCGCGATACTGTCTCGAATGAACTGGCTGGTATCAAAGCCGATTCCCAGTCGAATGTCTTCTGGCAGATCCGAACGCAGCAGCTCGAGGCGGCGGTAAAATTCGTCCACAATCGCAATTTCATTCGCATTTGCCTGCGGGCGGATCACCACCCCGACCATGGGAATTCCGTTTCGCTTGAGCACAGTTCGCTCGTCGAGCGGTCCCAGCTCAGCATAGCCGATGTCGCGCAGGCGCACCACTCGATCCCCCACCCGTCGAATCACACGATTTTCAAAAACCAGTGGATCATCTCCCAGGCGAGTCAGTGTGCGTAGGTTTACATCCACGTCGCGCCCTTCCAGGCGGCCGCTCGGTAATTCCACATTGGCATCTGCAAAGGCACGCCGCACGTCAAGCGCGTTCACACCGTGAGCTGCCATGCGCTCAGGGTCGAGCCACAGCCGCATCGCATACTCCTTGGACCCCCAGATGTCCACGCGTCCAACTCCGCTGATGGTCTCAAAGCGCGGTTTAAATACATTGTCCGCGATGGCGGTCAGCTCCAGCAAGTCGCGCTGATCACTGCTGACATTCAGAAAAACAATGGGGTCGCCGTCGGCATCTGCCTTGCGCACGGTGGGCGGATCTGCATCGGGCGGCAGCCGGCCCATCGATGCCGCCACGCGGTCACGAATGTCATTGGCTGCGCGGTCAATGTCCTCCCCCAGTTCAAACTCCACCGATATCGTCGACCTTCCCTCCCGGCTGCTGGAAGTCATGGTGCGAATGCCCGGCACCGTGTTGATCTGCTCCTCCAGCACCTCCGTGATCTGGCTTTGCATCACACTTGCATTGGCTCCGGGATACCCAGCCTGCACGGAAATAATCGGTCGCTCATTCTGCGGCAGTTCACGGACGCCCAGTCTGGACAAACCCGCCAAACCGAAGACCACCACCGTAATCGACAGCACGATCGTGAAGACCGGGCGATGAATGCTGACAGAACTCAGGCTCATGGCTCAAGGGTTTGTTCGATCACGGTGTCCGAGGAGGATACCACCCGCACGCTTGCTCCATTTCGCACACTCTGGGTTCCCTCAACGATGAGCATCTCTCCTTCGCTCAGTCCACTGAGCACTTCCACTGCTGTCGGCGTGCGCTCGCCAATCTCCACCACACGACGCTCTGCCTTGCCATCACTCACCACAAACACCGCCACATCCAGCAGGCCACGCACCACTGCTGTCGCTGGCACCAGCACCGAATCGGGTGTTGTGATGTTCACCTGGACGCGCGCAAATCCTCCCGGTTGCAATGCACCCTCCGGATTCGGAAACACGCCACGCACCGTTACCGTACGCGTCGCGGAGTCGATACGCGGATCCAGGCGAAACACGCTACCCTCGTAAGTCTGTTCGTCTCCGGAAATTCTTGCCGCCACCGGAACCCCCTCACGCACGTAGTTGCGAAAGCGTTCAGAAACCGGAAAATCAATCAGAATAGGATCTATCGACTGCAGGGTGGAAATGCGCATGCCGGGTTGCAGCGATGCGCCCAGACTGATCTCGCGAAACCCAAGCTTGCCTGAAAAGGGAGCTACGATGCGGTATTTTTCGATGCGCGCCTTCAAGTTCTCCAGCTGCGCGGCGAGCACGTTCTTCCGGCTAAGCGCCTCGTCGAGATCCCGCTGCGGGATGCCTTCACTCTGCCAGAGCACCTGCAAACGATCCGCATTGAGCGTAGCCAGCTCGAGTTCCTCCTGCACCGCTCTTGCCTGTGCCTGAGGCTCCCGATCATCCAGGGTTACCAGAAGATCTCCGGTCTGCACGACATCCCCATCTTCAAAATGAATATTCGCCACTCGCCCTGCTACCTCGGATGTGATTTCGATGAACTCCCTGGCGCGGATGGTGCCGTTAAACACCAGCCTGCGCTCAAAACTGCTCGCTTGCACCTGCCAGGTACGGACCGGAGTCGCCATGCTCGCAGCACCTTGGGAGGAGCGCTGCGGTCCAGAGGACTTTTCCTGCTGCTCACCCCAAAATGCCCATGCCGCAAATGCGATCACGGCAACTCCCAGCAACAGGGAAGCGAAGATCAGAATCGTTCGAAATGCTTTCACAATAGAGATACCTTCGAGTCAACGCATGGATTGATCACCTGATTGCCAAGAACTTCCTGACCACCGGTTCCGAATTACCGATGAAAGGCAACGGCAAGTCGATTCAATTCACTCTACCCCAGTCCCTCAGGATTATCCCTTCCGCATGCACTCTGCACCGCCTTGCGGTGTTTCCATCAACTGCAAGTCCTTTCAGGTATGCATGACCGCGTGGTGTGAGTTCATACCCAGACTCAAGACTGAGGGTCAGTCCAATGTTCTTGAGCTTCCGAATATTTCCTTTCAACCAAGCTTTCTCAACCCCCGCTTTCGCGGCTAACTCACCCGCCCGAAGCATCGGATACGTCTCGATCAGTTTCAGGAAGCGCAGTGTCCAGTCTCCGTGACGGGAAGCCTTATCCAGACGATGAAATTTTTCGGTAATGCTCCGAAGATCATCGTCATGCAAATCCGCATCTTCACGCAGGGCAATTCTGGGATCCGCTCCGGCATAGGCCAGGCGAATGCGATAAAGGGTACCAGCACGAGTGTTCAACTCACTTAACAGCGCGTCCACATCGCTATATCCCGCCTGCTGCGCATCCTGTTGCGTGATTTCGCTCTCATCGCAAAGGCTAACCTCTGTGATGGCGAGCAAGCCTATTGCAGTTTTGAGCTGACTACCCGATTTCACCGATTGTCGCTTCCATCGGCGAAAGGCGAGCGTGACTTCGCCCGACTTGATTTGTTCGAGGACTGGCTTGCGAATCAGCATGTTTGCTCTGTTCTTGCGTCGAAAAAGCGCCGTTTGCCGCATACTGGGTGTTGTCAAACCCCGCAGACGACAATGTGTATGAGTTTGTCCACGGGTTCGCCCGTATTGCTCAAGCCCTTTTCCTGATACTGACACGTCTCAAGGATTTGAAAACCAGAGCAGCGCAGCAGCTCAATGGCTTCCGCTTCATCATAGAGCCTAAACCCATATGGAGCAAACGGAAGATTTTTCATAAAAGAACGATCACCGAAGGCCATGCAAAACCGACTCGCAGGTTTCATGACCCGAGAGATTTCTGCGAGGTGATCCGCAGGTTTTTCCCAAAAGTACAGGGTGTGAACGGCCAACACTTTATCAAATCGCTTCGCTTGAAAGGGAAGCCGATCAGAACTGCCCTGCTGAAAGTGTGCCCTCCCTGTTTTCACCAAATGTGCATTGAGGTCGTTGAACCTTAAAAACTCGCAGAAGGCGCTGGAATGGACTGGAACGACCCACGAAGGGTTGCCCCTTGGTTTCGGATTGCACCAAGGAAGTCCAATATCGCTCGATACAAGCCACTTCGAATCAGTACAAAAAGACGCTTGCGCACACCACTTCGCCAAGTGGCTTCGAGGCACATAGTCCACATCTTCAAATTCCAAGCCATCGCTGCCAAGTATGCATTGGTCACACTGCCAAGATTCCATTTGAGGTAACATCTGGTCATGCGATGATGCTTCGTTGTAGGTTTCATTTTTGAGTGCTTCTTGGGATAAAACCGTCGAATTACACTCAAAAAACTGGGCATATTCTTGACTTAAGCAATTACAGAATAAGAACTTATGATATTTCTAAGAGTCAACGAACTCGTCACAGATTCAGCTTTTTTAAAGTCGAGGGGGAAGCCTACGGGACGCTTACATTGCAACTAACTCCCAAAATTGACGTTCAAGAACGCACCCGAATCGCGGAAATGGAAGAGTCCCCAAAATTGTTAAAACTTTGAGGTGGTTTCCCGCCCCCAAGCGACCAAGCTTGGAGGCAGCAAAACTAACAAGAGAAGGAAACCACCATGGAAAAAAGTG
>JBEGIR010000091.1 GCA_040224245.1 Puniceicoccaceae bacterium
GGGATGCATGCGGGTCGATGTTACGAAAATCCTTGGCCAACACTCGCTTGGAAAGCTCGGCAAAAGCTCCAGCGAGTTCGACCCCAGTGGGACCTCCTCCGACGACAACGATGCGGGTGAGGCGCTGGATGTCCTCTGGGTCGCTGGCGCGTTCTGCTTCCTCAAAGGCGAGCAGCACGTTGTGCCGGATGCGCGTTGCATCGTCGAGCGACTTCAGTCCGGGGGCAAAACTTTCGTAGTGATCATTGCCAAAATACTGAGTGCGCGCTCCGACCGCAAGAATCAGGTAGTCGTAGTCCAACAAACCGCTGTGCTTGAGCGTTACCTGCCGCTGCTGCAGTTGCACGCTCACGCACTCATCCAGAACCACCCTCACATTCGGGTAACGTCCCAGCACTTTGCGGATGGGCGCAGCCACCTCAGGTGCGGAAAGTCCGGCAGTGGCAACTTGGTAGAGCAGCGGTTGAAACAGGTGGTGGTTTTGCCGGTCGACAACCGTCACATCAACGGGCAAACGGGCCAGACGCTTTGCCGCTTCCAGTCCACCAAATCCTGCTCCAAGAATCAGAATCCTTTTTCGATTTGCATCGCTCATGAGTCAGCTTAGGGCCGGTATGGTGTGCTGTCAAATGAGGGTTCCACCCATCGCTGGAGTCAAGTGTTGCCACTCGAGAAGCATCTGATACAAGCTCGATTCGATGTTGCCAATGGGGTGGGCTTTGCGTAGGGATAATGGAATGCAATCGGGTGTTTCGAAATCAGGCAGGTTTCGGTGACACCGATGTGTGCAGCTCATCCTTAAACCCAAAACCTGTGAATCGGCACGCTTCGCCTTCAAACTTCAGAAAACCTCGTCCTCGCGGAAAAGATCGTTCCCATCGCAAGTCGAAACTCGTTTGGATCCCCCGGTTGCTTTTCCTGACACTACTGCTGGTATTGCCCGGCTTTGCGCTAGCCAAATTATCCCAGCACATCCAAGTGAACTGGATTGCGTGTTACCTGATCGTCGTCTCACTGGTGACCCTTCAGGCCTACGGGTCCGATAAGCACAAAGCCAAGGCAGGGGTCTGGCGCATTCCCGAAGCAAATCTCCATCTGCTGGGCTTGATTGGGGGGTGGCCGATGGCATTTGTCGCACAGCGCATTTTTTGGCATAAGGTATCAAAAATGGAGTTCCAGGTTTCCTTTGGATTCATTGTTTTACTGCACCAATACCTTGCGGTGGACTATCTCAGTGACTGGCAGGTGAGTGTGGAGCTTTTTCGTGCAGTTCAGTCATTGTTCAACCATCTTCAGTTTTGAGTCCAACGCATCTGGAGTGCCAATGGTGTGATCGATCCATTCGATCCATGCGGTTGTTGATTGGAAATGGGCGGCGACGTAGGTATGGGTCGGGCTTTCAGCCCTTGTGGGTGGGAGTCGATGGCGAACCCAGGGCGTTGCCCTGGTCTGGTATGGGGTGCACCTTCGGCGCTGGGTGGATCAAGAACCGGGTAGGGTTGATGGGATTTGCGGACATTGACCCACGTTGGCATTGGGTTTGGGATCGTCGAGCACCTTCGGTGCTGGAGAATGAAGGAGGGGATGAGGTTCCGGATGAATGATTGCTTTTGTTTCAGGGGCAAAGCCCCGCCCTATTCCAGCCCAGGCCAGCGGCCTGGGTAAAAGAGCATTATTATCTCTCAGGGCTGAAGGCCCGATTCATTTTTCGGTGCCTTTGGTGCCGTCACCTGGAGGCCAGATACTGACGCCAGGAGGCGTGGGCGGTGATGGTTTCGGTGGTGGGCAGGGTGGTGACGGAGGCGTCGCAGGTGAAGCCGTGCATCCATGTGCCATCGGCGAGTTCAACGGAGCCGAGTCCGAGCGGCTCCTGAATCTCGGCTAGAAATCGTCCAACGTTTTCAATGGGAAGGCGCCAGTGTTCCATCTGGATCGTGGCACCGCCGCCGGAGCAGCGCACCATACCGGGGCGAATGGGGTCCTTGTGGTGCAGGCAGTAGAGTTCATAGCAGGGAGCAGAAGTTACTTCCCTCACGAAGGTACCGTCGAGACGGGTGAGCTGATGGTTGAGTGGCAAACCGCGCATGTGGGCGCCGCAAACCACGAGGTCCAGCCAAGTGGAGGGCGCAGACATTGTGTTCGCGTCCGCCGGGATGGACTCGCCGCGCAACCGTGCTGCAACGGTGATCAGCTTGGGGTCATGACCTGCAGGAGCAAAGAGCGTGACACCGAATGGAAGTCCGGTTGCAGTGCGTCCTGCCGGAATCGCAAGCGCGGCACAGTCGAGCAGGTTCATGAAATTGGTGTAGTTGCCGAGCTGGGTATTGAGAGAAATGGGTTCCGCTGCGACGGCCTCCAGGGTAGGAAATCCCCCCGCCGTCGGAATGAGTATGGCATCCAGCCCCTCAAGCTCGGCGTTGGCGGCGCGTTTCAAGGCCTGGAGCTGGTAAAGTGCCTGAAAAGTGTCGACCGCGCTCGGGCGGAATCCCCCGAGAATGATCTCGCGTGTGATCGGATGCACCGCTTCGGGGTTGGCCTGGATGAACTCACCAACCGCTGCCGCGCGTTCGGCAATCCATGGACCCTGGTAGAGCAGAGCTGCTGCCTCACGAAATGGGGCAAAATCGATCCGTTCAAGCGTGATATCCGGACGGTGCGCAAGCGCGCTGCGGTAGGATTCGAATGCTGCGGCATACCCTGCGTCTCCAAAAAACTCAAGCATCTCCGACTCGGGCACTCCGATGCGCATTGGAATTCCCGAGTTGGAATCCATCGACACCATTGAGCGGGAAAAGGGATCCTCCGTATCGGGCCCCATCGTAATGTCCAACAGTAGCTGCGCGTCGGTGAGGTGGGTTGTGAAGATGGACACACAGTCCAGGCTGCGGCAGGCGGGCACCACCCCAACGGTGCTCAGCAGCCCTCGCGTGGGTTTCACACCCATGAGTTCGTTAAAAGCAGCGGGTACGCGACCGGATCCCGCCGTATCAGTTCCCAGTGAAAATACTGCAAGGTTTTGCGCGACCGCGACGGCAGAACCGGAGCTGCTGCCTCCTGGTATGCGATCTGGAGCCAATGGATTTCGCGGCACACCGTAGGGCGAACGCACACCGACAAGGCCCGTTGCAAACTGGTCGAGATTGGTCTTGCCCACCGGTATGGCACCAGCGTCGATCAGTCGCTGCACCACCGTGGCGGATCGCGTTGGGGTATAGGCATAGGCCGGGCAAGCGGCAGTTGTTGGAATACCTGCGAGATCGATGTTATCCTTGATCGCAAAAGGAACACCGTAGAGCGGCAAGTCGGCTACTGATCTGGTATCGAGACGTCGCAGGTAAGGTTCAAGCTCATCTGGCTGCAGCCAGTGGATGAACAGAGCGGGGTCCGCCAGTGTGCGGTATTGCTCGTCGAGCTGCTGCATCAGGCTGCGCACGGTGAGGGCACCACTGTGGTATGCCTGGCGTAGTGCCGGGATTGTCAACGGTAGGTGTGTTTTGGACATGGCATGAACAGGGTTGGATGACGGTGCAATGGATGGAAATTTCCGGGCTTAACCAGTCGCTGCGATACCGGATTTGCCCTTTCAGGTTTTTGGGATTCGGCTGTAAGCGTGCCTGAGGTGGATCATGGTTCCTACAGAGGACGAACCCAGGCGAGTGTTTGTCCCTTGCGAACAGTTTGCCCTTCGCTGGTGAAAACCTGCACAACCTCGACGCGGGACTCGAGTTTGACCGGGATTTCCATTTTCATGGCTTCGAGCACGAACGCGCTTTCGCCAGTTTGCAGTGTGTCACCCTCGGTTGCGTGCACCTTCCAGACGCTTGCAGTCAGTGCAGCTTTCAGCTCAACGCAACCCTTGGGCAAAGCAGCTTCATCGGCAACAGATTCAACCTCCCCAGCATTGGGTGTCTCGGATGTATCGAGTCCTGCATCTGCCCAGCGCTGGCGTTCTGCTTCGAAAGCCTCCTGTTGGTGGCGTTTGGCCAGTGAAATTTCAGGCGCATGGCTTTTTAGAAACGAAAGATAGTCCGCCAGTTTGAATGTCGTCTCTTCCAGCTTCAACGGGTAACGGCCCTGTGGGAACTCTTTGCGAATCTGCGTGAGTTCCGCGTGGCTCACCGGGAAGAAGCGAATTTGGTCAAAGAACCGCAACAACCAGGGTTTTCCGGGTTCAAATACAGCAGTGCTGCGGAAGCGATTCCACATCTGCAGGGTGCGACCAACAAACTGGTAGCCCCCGGGACCCTCCATCCCGTAGACGCAGAGGTAAGCACCTCCGATGCCAACGGCATTTTCAGGAGTCCAGGTGCGCGCAGGATTGTATTTGGTCGTGACCAGGCGCTTGCGAGGATCCACCGGCGTGGCAACCGGTGCGCCGAGATAAACATCGCCGAGTCCCATCACCAGGTAATCGGTTTCGAAGAATTGCTGCTTCAGTTGCTCGATGGAATCGAGTCCGTTGATGCGCCGAATGAACTCCAGATTACTCGGACACCAGGGTGCGTCCTTGCGTACTCCCTGTTCATATTTGCGGATGGCGAGCTGGGTGCTCGGATCGTCCCAACACAGTGGCAGGTATACTTTGCGACAGGGAACTTCCATATCGGCAATGGAAGGCAGGGCGTGTTCTGCGTCGATGAGTTTGGGTAGCAGTTCGCTTGCCTTGACCCTTGTGCTGTCAAAATGCACCTGAAGCGAGCGAATGCCGGGAGTGAGGTCGAGCAACCCGGGAAGGTGCAATCGTTTCAGTTCCTCCTGCAGTGCGTGAACGCGAAATCGCAGCCGAAGGTCGAGCACCATGGGACCATATTCGATGAGAATGTTACGGTCACCGGATTGCCGGTAACAAACCGCAAAAGGAAGACCACCGCTGGCGGGCAAACGCTCCAGCACGGGTGAAGCAGGTTCAACCGAATCGATGGCAACACCGGGCCGTTGCAATTCGGCAACCCAGCGCTCGGTTGCGGACTCCAAAGCGGCGGCTCCGGTCAGGTCGATGCAGCGAAAGCGCACCCGCATGCCCGGTTTTAACTGTCCAATCTTCCAGAGATCCCCGGTCGCCACGGTGGCCGGGCATACAAACCCGCCCAGGCTGGGGCCGTCGGGTCCCAGAATGATGGGCATGTCGCCAGTGAAATCGATGGCACCCACCGCATACGCAGTATCGTGAATATTGGATGGATGCAACCCCGCCTCCCCACCATCGCTGCGTGCCCATTCGGGCTTGGGACCGATCAGGCGAACACCCGTGCGTGCCGAGTTGAAATGCACCTCCCATTCGGTGGCAAAGAAGGTTTGCATGTCCGCAGCAGTGAAGAAGTCGGGTGCACCATGCGGACCGTAGAGCACAGCGATCTCGACGGTTTCAGGGTAGTCGGGGATCGCTGCCGGTGCGATGTTTTGAAAGTCAGAAGGGGCTGTTGCTGCCTGTGCTTGCAGGTGCAGAAAGTCGCCGGACTGCAGCGCCTGGCCAGTGAGGCCCCCAAACTGTCCGAGTGTGAAGGTTGACGCACTGCCAAGGTAGGATGGCACCTCAAGTCCACCGGCGAATGCGAGATAGGCGCGCGCGCCGTGGCCTGTGATCGTGCCAAGCTTCAGGGTTTGCCCGACTGCCACTGCAATGGGTTGCCACATGCCGATGGCTTCTCCATCGAGGGTTGCTTCGATCGCAGCACCTGTGAGGCAGATCCAGGCATCGGTGTGAAAGCGCAGAGTGGGTCCTGCCATCAGGATCTCGAGTGCGGGCAGCTGCTCCGGATTTCCCAGGATTCGGTTTGCGATGCGAAATGCGAGGCTATCCATGGGTCCACTGGGCGGCACCCCCACATCCCAATAACCCGTGCGACCGGGATAGTCCTGAATTGTGGTCTGGGTGCCCCCGTCGAGCACTTCGAGTGCGCAACTTTGATAGGAAAATCCATCGAGAAAACGCGTGGTGTGTGTGGCCGATTGAAAGGCTTCGCTGTCGAGAATGGCCGCGAGGTAGCGGTGGTTGCATTCAATGCCGCAGATCGAAGTGCCAGCGAGTGCCTGCTGCATGGCCGCAATGGCGTCATTGCGCGTTTCTCCGTGCGAAATGAATTTTGCGAGCATTGGATCGTAGTAGGTGCTTACCTCGGTGCCATTTTCGATCCACCCATCCACGCGCACTCCTTCGGGGAGCTGAAGAGATGTGATCGTGCCAACAGAAGGGGCAAAGTCGAGCAGAGGATTTTCCGCGTACACGCGCACCTGGATCGAGTGGCCCTTTGGCTGCAGTTTCAGGGAATCCAGCGGGGGTAAGGCACCGCAGCCGAGCTGCACCATGTACTGCACCAGATCGATGCCATAGATGGCCTCCGTCACCGCATGCTCCACCTGGAGTCGCGTATTGACCTCAAGGAAGTAAAATGCCTGTTCGACGACGTCGTAGATGAATTCGACAGTACCCGCAGAGCGGTAGTTTACGCTTTCTCCGAGACGGCGTGCAGCCGCATGCAGTGCCTGCCGTATCGGCTCTGGCAGTGCCGGAGCCGGAGTCTCTTCGATCACCTTCTGGTTGCGCCGTTGCACGCTGCAGTCCCGTTCACCCAGGGTGAGCACGGTGCCCTGACCATCGCCAAACAGTTGCACCTCAATGTGTCGGGCATTTTCGATGTATTTTTCGAGAAATATGCCGTCATTGCTGAAGTTGCGCTGACCCAGACGCTGCACGGCTCCCCACGCCTGGGCGAGGTCGTCTGCATGGCGGCAGAGTCGCATACCGATCCCTCCTCCACCCGCAGTGCTTTTGAGCATGACCGGGTATCCGATCCGGGCGGCAGCTTGTTGGGCTGCTTCGACATTGGCAAGGAGACCTGAGCCGGGCACGAGCGGCACTCCGGCGGCTTCGGCGAGCTCGCGCGCGGTGTGTTTAAGCCCGAAGTCCCGGATCTGGGCAGGAGTGGGTCCGAGGAAGGCGATGCCCCGCTCCTCGCATGCAGTGGCGAATGTGGCATTTTCGCTGAGCAGACCGTAGCCTGGATGGATGGCCTGGACTCCAGACGCTTGCGCAATTTCGAGCAGTTTTTCCACTTGCAGGTAACTTTCCTTGACCGGAGCGGGACCGATGCAGAAGGCCTCGTCTGCCTCGCGCACCACGGGGGTGTCCGCATCGGCCTCGGAGTAGATTGCGACAGAGCCAATGCCCATTGGCTTGAGCGTGCGCAGGATGCGGAGAGCGATTTCTCCGCGATTGGCGATGAGAACTTTGGAAAACATGGATGGATTTGGGTGTTGGGCTACGGATGGTGGTGGAGCGCAGATTCGTCGCCTGCTGATGGCTCGAAGCTCATGGATTGTAGCTTCTGGTTTGCCAAGGCGTGCATTGCAGTTGGCATTCTGTGTTCAGGGTTCAGGCGTCCCAGATCAGCATCTGAATGGGCGTTGGATTGTAGGCGTTGCAGGGGTTGTTGAGCTGTGGACAGTTGGAAACAACACACATGACATCGCGAAGGGCGGTGAGTTCGACGTAGCGTCCGGCTGCGGAGATTCCATCGGCGAACGTCAGCTTTCCCTCAGGGGTGACAGGCACATTCATGAAGAAGTTGATGTTGCAGGTGATGTCGCGTTTGTTCATGGCGGCATCCCACTGCTGGATGGCGGAGAGAAAACTGTCCCGACAGGCATGCATGTGCTCCTTGGAGTGGCAGTAACGCATTGTATTGCTCTCGCGAGAGCATGCGCCACCAAGCGTATCGTGCCGTCCGCAGGTATCGGCCACAATTTCAAGCAGAGCTTGCGCCCGGGTGGACATGAGCACGCTGCCAGTGGTGAGGTAAAGTGCACCCTGGCGCTGGATGGTATCGCAAGCGCTGTAGCGGTTGAGCGGATCGGATGCGTCGTAAAAGAGCGTGTCGGCGGCCTGGTTTCCCTCAAGGTCAACCATGCGAAGGGTTTGGCCGCGTTGGATGCGATGAAGCCAGAAATCGCCGGCTGGCACAACTTTGGAATAGATGGCGTCGGCTTCGACGCGTGGACTGGAAAGGATGTTCATGATGGCAGCAAAGTTGGGGGTTAGAATCGAAGGCGGTGGTAGGTGTCCGTGTTTTCCCATGCCCGCCAGTTTTCGGGGCGGGAATGAAGACAGGCATCGCTGTCGGAGGATACCGGTGAGGCTTGAAAAACTTCAAACTTCACCGGTTTGGGATTGTAGGCGGGATTTGGATCGAGCGGGTGCTGGCAGGTGTGGTAGACGATGAGCGTGTCCATTTCGAACCGCAGTTCCACAACCGAAGCCGCTTTCCGGGCCTGCGAGTCGTAGCGCAACTGACCCTGCTCGTCGCTGACCACCTTGCTGAAAAAATTGACGTTTGGCACGATGTCGCGCTCACTCAGTCCCCATTTTGCCAGTTCGACGAGGAAGCACTGGTAGCCATTCTTGTAGGCTTCGTTGCGCGCCTGTTGATACGTGCGAATCCCATATTTACTGTGAACGGTATCCGCATGTGTGGTGCCGCAAACGGTGTCGTGCCAGCCAAAGGTGTCGATGGTGATACTGGCGAAGAGCCTACCCATGTCGGAGTGCAGGCAGTAGGGAGCGGTGAGGTAGAAGATGTGCTGACCCTTGAGCGTGTCGGGCATATTGTACCGCTCCTGTTTTTCCAGCGCATTGTAGAAGAGCATGGCGACGTTGGCGCCGCCCTCGATGTCGGTCAGTCGCAGCGATTTTCCGCGACCAATGATTTTGGAACCCATCGTTCCGCCGGGCTGGGTGGATTCGTAGAGAATTGGGTTGGATGTCGTAGGTGGTGTAATGTTCATGAAGTTACTTCTTGCCGTGAATGGGAGGGATGACTGTGGTGCTCAGGGTAAGCGTGCCGTTTTTCACACCCTTGGTGCTGATGAGTTCGTTGGCGATTTCCCGCAATTTGGGTGCCTGGCCCTGGACCAGAAGCACCTCCATGGTGTGATCTTCTTCGAGCAGCACATGCAGGGAACTGATGACCTCATCAATGTGGTTGCGCTGGATGGCAGCGAGCTTGGCTTGAACATTGGCGCGCGTATTTTGGTAAAACAGAGTGATACTGCCCGCCATCAGCTGGTCACCCTGATGCGATTGGTATTCGGCGATTTCGCGATTGAGGATCTCGTTGAGACCCTGAGAGCGATTTGCGTACCCGCGTGCGTTGACCATCTCATCGAGCAACCGAAGGGACGATTCGGGGATGGTCATGCTGATGCGCTGCAGTGGATTTCCTGTGGAAGTTGGGATCATGGTTGTTGCGTTGGGTGTAGAAGAAACTTTGCCAATTTCCCGTATCGTAATACATTTTTTCAAAAAAGTAATACGAATTATCCAAAAAAAGAGATCGCACCACAGCGCTGGTCAAAATGTTCCAATGCGTCGCATGCCTAAAAACGACTGGCATAGGTGTCGATTTCCCACTGGCTCACGCGTTGGTGATACTGGCGCCATTCTTCAGATTTGTAGTGGATGAACTCGTTGCGCAAATCCGGACCCAGCACCTGTTCGACAAACGGATCGTTTGCAAATGCGTCGACGGCCTCGGCCAGGGTGCGTGGTAATTCCTGAATACCGCGTGCGGCCAGTTGTTCGGGACTCATTTCGTAGAGGTTTTCCTCTTGGGAAATTCCTGGATCGAGTTTTTCGCGAATACCCGCAAGTCCCGCTGCGAACACCAGTGTCGCAGCGAGGTAGGGGTTGCAGGACGCATCGGCGTTGCGCGACTCCACCCGCCCACCGCCGTGGGGCACGCGTACCGAGTTCGTGCGGTTATTGCGACCGTAGGAGTTAAAGACCGGTGCCCAGGTGTAATAGGACATGAGACCGCGACGGATGAGGCGTTTGTAGCTGTTGACCGTCGGGGCAAACGTGGCGCAGAGCGCAGGTCCGTGGCGCAGGATGCCCGCAATAAAATGATAGCCCAGCTCACTGAGACCGAGTCCGCGCGGGTCGTTTTCGCATTCAAAAAGGTTGGCTCCCGTCTCGAGGTCGCAGAGCGACATATTGAAGTGGGCACCGCTGCCCGTTCGGTTGGCAAAGGGCTTGGGCATGAATGTGGCGAGCAGCCCCTCCTCAGCGGCATACTGTTTGGCCATCATGCGGAAAAAGATGTAGCGATCGCACATCGTGAGCGCGTCGGCGTATTTGAAATCGAACTCAAACTGGGAGTTTGCGTCTTCGTGATCGAAGGAGTAGAGATCCCAACCGAGCGCATTGATGCTGGTTGCCACCTTGTCGAGCCACTCGTAGCGATCCATGAACCGCTTTACATCGTAGCAGGCCTTGGTGAGGTTGTCGTCCGGATTTGGGATCGACAGTGTTCCGTCAGGTTCCTGTTTGACCACAAACACTTCGCACTCGATACCGAGGTTGAGTCCAAACCCCATATTGTGCGCCTCGGCAATGACCTTCTGCAGCGCCACGCGGGTATTGATTTCATACGGCTTGCCCTCAAAATGATTGTCGGCGGCGAACCAGGCAACTTCAGGCTTCCAGGGCAACTGGATGCAGGTATTGAGGTCGGGAACGGAAGTGATCTCATCGTCGTTGGGACCCTGTCCGAGGCCGTCGAGTGCGTAACCAGTGTAGCGCTCAGAGCCCTCCGCAAATTTGGAAAAGTGGTCGATGGGGACCACTTTGGCCTTGGGCACACCGTGGATATCCACGTAGGTACCCATGCAGTATTTGACTCCGCGCTCGCGCAGGGACTGTTGAATGGATTTGATCGATTTCATAGGTATGATGATGACAAAGGTGGTACTTCCGATTGTGCGCCCCTCACCAGGGTGCAGAGGTCTTCCACCATCATTCCGAGCAACTCCTGCCCCATGGATTCACTGGCCTGTGACGGAAAGCCCGTGACTCCGTTGGAACTGGTGTGGTGGACCGGATGACTGAAGACACATCCCTGCGTTCGGTCGGGATCGTCGGAAGCTGAAAGCTTGTCCGGGCGCACCCAGGAGGGTTCGTGGGCGAGCAACAAGGCGGTCTCGGCGGCATTGGCATGCCAGTCCTGTGCATCGGCAAAAAAAGACTCCTTCACGCGCTGACTGAGTTCGGCGGTGTTGATGATGGCCACCATCAGATCCTCGAACTCGTAGCGAAGCATCTCGAGGGCACAGCGGAGCGGTGCATGGTTGGTGACGTGAGCGTTGACCATGAGCAAGCGGCGAACCCCGCTGCGGTGTGCCCACGCACCGATGTGATAGACCGCATCAATGAGCACTTTCGGAGGCAGTGCAATGGTTCCTGGCCACTGGTGTGAATGGCCAAGCGAACAACCGTAATTCAGGCACGGCAGCTTAAGCACCCCGGTTTCACGGGAGACGTCGCAGCATACACGCTCGGCGATCCAGCTGTCAGTGCCGAGTCCGAGCTGCGGACCATGTTGTTCGGTTGCTCCGACCGGAAGCAGTGCTGTGTGGTGGCAGGCCTCGAGTGCGTCTGGCAGCTCTTCCCAAGTGATGGATTCCCAATGCATCGAGTTCAGGTCCTGGTTTCCTATTCCACGTCATCATGTACGTCGGTGAGACGCACAATCGGCATGGCGGCGGGACGTTGGGTGGAGGGTGGATGAATGAGGGTTTCCAGACGCCGCCGTGTTGCCAAAAATTCGGGATCGAGCAGTTGCTCGGCTCGACGCGGACGGGGAACGGGCACTTCAATCAATTCCTGAACTTCGCCCGGATTGGCCTTGAGCACGAGAATGCGGTCGGCCAGGTAGATTGCTTCGTCGAGATCGTGCGTGATGAAGATGATGGTGATGTCCACGTTGCGCCAGATCTCCAGCAGGTAACTTTGCATGTGGGAGCGAGTTTGCGCGTCGAGCGCACCAAAAGGTTCATCCATCAACAGTACCTTGGGTTGATTTGCGAGCGCGCGGGCGATGGCGACGCGCTGCTTCATGCCCCCCGAGAGTTCACTTGGATAGGCATTGGCAAACTTTGTGAGTCCGACCAACTCGATCCACTGCATGGCCTCGGCCTGTGCGGTGGTGTCGGATTTTCCCGCAATGCTCAGACCAAACATCACATTCTGCTTCACGGTAAGCCAGGGAAACAGCGTGTAGCCTTGAAAGACCATGCCACGGTCGGGTCCCGGAGCACTGACCGTCTGCCCCTCAAGCAGGACTTCGCCTGTGCTCGGCGACTCCAGACCCGCCAGAATGCGGATGAGTGTGGATTTTCCACAACCGGAGGGACCGATCACTGACAGAAACTCCCTGCGATGGGTTTGAAAGGAGATGTTGCTGAGCGCCGTGACATCCCCCTGTTTTTTCGGGAAAACCTTGTGCAGCCCCTTGACCTCAAGTTTGACAGGGCGCTCTTTGAGCTTTGCAAAGCGGGTAGCCACTTCAGGCGATTGTGTTTGGTAGTCTGGCAATTCTACGGTCATGGTAAAATGGGTTGTAGTTTCAGCGCCGCGAGCGCATCTGGCTTCCGGGTTCGTAAGGCAGACGATTCCCCACAAGCCAGTGGTGGGCTGCTGACAACCCACGGATGAGAGGATGCAGCTTTTCACCCGTCCACGGGAAAAAGAATCCGCGAAGCTGGGCCAGCAGCTGGTCGGTGAAAAATCCGACAAATCCGATGGTGAAGATCACGGGAAAGACGGCATCAAAGTTGCGCCAGCGGCCCTGGGTTTCGATGAACTCAGTCAGACCCGACTTCACCCCGATCAGCTCAGCGATGACCAGCCAGGTCCACGACCAGCCGAGCAGGATGCGCAGGTCGTTGTAGAGATTGGGAAGGATGCCCGGCACGACTACGCGCGTGAGCAGACTCTTTTTCCCGGCACCGAGAGTCAGGGCGGCTTCGAGCAATGACTTGTCGAGCAACTGAGTGGTTTTGGAAACGACGAGAACGAGCTGGAAGAAGGTTCCGACAAAGACGAGCGCAATTTTGGGTGCATCGTGCGCCAGAAAAATGGCTACAAGCAGAGTGCTGAACGAAGGCGCGGGCAGGTAGCGGAAAAAGTCGATGAAGGGTTCAAAGAGTTTGGAAAAGAAGTCAAAGGTTCCGCAGAGGATGCCGAGTGGCACGCCGATCACGCAGGCGAGTGCAAAGCCCGCAAACACGATCCAGATGGAGTGACGCAGACGGTCGAGCATGGATGGTTTGCCCGGATCCGGGACTTTGGTAAACTCCTTCCATCCCCGCTGCAACACCTCGTGGGGCGCAGGCAGGTAAACGGGATTGGCGGGTCGCCCTTGGGGAACGAGCTTGAGCAGGGGCATGGATGGAAGCCGCTGCGAGTTACTGCTCGCGAAGTGGGCGTCAATACGCTTCGAATTGGAGCGAATGATCGCGAGGTTTTCCTCACTCAGCGCCCGGAAGGTACGATCTCCGCTGGGGGCTGATGCGATGCGTTGCCAGAGTGCCAGCAAGGCTTCGGTATCGTCTTTTTCGGATGATTGGAGCCAGCCCTGCCTGAGGGCGAGCGGTGTCAGATGGCGCAGGTTGTTGAGGTTGGAGCGTCGCACCCTGGGTGCGGGTTCTTCGACAGGCAGTTCCCCCAGTTGCTGCTGAAGAATGCGTTGGTTGTCCTCGCGAATCGCCTTCACAAAGCTCGGAAAGTAAGCCTTGCTCAAGTGATCGCCTGCCGTGAAAACGGTCGTGACGTCGGATCGTGTGGCAGAGAGGTCCAGCTTCATGTCGGGATGCCAGACGAAGGGAACGTAGCTGACAAAGCACCAGGTGAAAATCGGTCCCAGAAAGGAAAGCAGGGTCAGCAGCTTTTGCTTTCCAGGTGCGAGCGGTTCGCGAATGCTAAACCATGCATTGTGTTGGCGGGTTGACATGCGTTCTCTGCAGTGGGTTCGATGGGATGCGGTGATCGATGATGGAGGGAATGCATCGCAGCAGAAACCCTCGGTGGAGCGGCTCAGTGCTCCACCGGAAAGCTCGTGATGCGATGTCTGGCGAACGGATTAGTTGCCCTTTGCAAACTCGATCGTCAGGGATGGATCGAGATACTTGGCCGTGTCGAGCGGGGCATCATAGATGCCGACGCTGACATTAAATGCATCCACGATTTCGGTGGAACCGTAGACCGAGTCCAGTCCTTCGGCTTTCTGCCAGCGCTCCAGGGCTTCTTCAAGCGTGAGGATGTAGGTGCCCAGGAAGAGCGGTTCGTATTCCTCGGGAGTGATCGAAACCCGATTGGAGAGGATTTGTAGCGCCTCATCCATGTTGTCCTCATCCTTCAGATAATTGACGATGCGGTACCAAACCTTGACCACCTTCGCCCAGTCCTCCCGGCGTTGTTCGAGACTCTCTGGGTCCACAAAGAGAAAATCATAAATGATGCCCGGTGCGTCGGCAGAAGTGAATATCGGTTTTGATCCGGGAACGGTTTTTAAGGCCTGGCCCGAGTTGGGTTGCCAAGCGCCAATAGCCTGCACGGCACCCGTCGCGAGCACCTGGGGAGTTTCGTTGGTAGGCGTGTTTACGATCTCGATGGAATCGGGGGCGATGCCCTTCATTTCCATGCCCTTTTGCAGCAGCAAATGAATGACGTAACCCTCTTCCACCCCAATTTTTTTGCCGACAAGATCCTCGAGCGAATCAATGCCCGGAGCGCCGACAATCATGTCGTTGCCATTCGAGAAATCGTTCAGAATGATGCCCACGGAGGGTTTTCCGGTGGCACCCGTGACGAGTGCATCACCGTTGGTCATGGTAACGGCATCCACCTGGCCGGCAACGTAGGCATCCATGGAGGGAACATAGTCGAACCAGAGGAATTCGACTTCCACTCCCTCTTCGGCGAACCAGTCGTTCTGGATGCCAATTTCCCAGGCAACCCATCCGGGCCAGTCACTGTAGGCGATTTTAAGTGGAGTGGCGTTGACAGAAGCAAGCAGCGTGATCGTAGCCAGCAAGGCCAGAACGCGTGGGATCAGTCGGTTGTGATACATGATGAAGTTTCTGGTTAGTATTACGAAATAATAAAATAGTATTATTTCCATGAAGATAGCGCAGCATCCGTGCCAAACGAGAAAGCTGTTTGGATTTCCCCACGCTGAAGTGCTCGAAATCGAGCGGATCTACCGGATTTGTGCAGTTGATTGAAAGATGCATGACGGAATTCGCTTCTTGTCCTTGTTTTCTGCACCGAAGCAATTCCCCGCAGGGTACTACGATTCAGTGCATGAACACGATGTGCCGCAGCGGACGCGGGCGATGGCATGGCAATGTGCCACGAGGAATTTTCTCTCACGGCATGGCTTCCATTCTTCCGGTCCGACAAAGCGGCCTCTTGACTTCCAGAAATTCGAGGATCAGGCTTTGCCTTTTCCCTTGTTCCATGAAATTCAAGGACTTTTCCTTTTCCTATCGTCCTAAAATTGCGGAAGTGTTCAACGGGAGGTATTCCCGCTCGGATCTCGGATCGGACGTGCTCGCAGGTCTCACGGTTGGCCTGATCGCGCTGCCGCTGGCATTGGCACTGGGCATTGCCAGCATTCCGTCCGGGCAGGCGACACCCTTTCCCGCCCCAGCCCTCGGGATCTTCACTGCCATTATAGCAGGATTGCTGATTTCGCTTCTGGGAGGGAGCAAGGTGCAAATCGGGGGTCCCACTGCTGCCTTCATTCCGATCATATTACTGATTGTGGAGCAGCACGGTTACACAGGCCTGCTGCTCTCGACCATGATGGCAGGCGTCATTCTCATTCTCATGGGCGTGGCGCGCATGGGCATCCTGATCAAGTATATCCCCTGGCCTGTGACCAGCGGCTTTACGACGGGCATCGCGGTGTCAATCATTGCAACTCAGGCCTCCGATTTTCTCGGATTGCAAGCCACTACGCCCGCACCGCGCGAATTTCTGGAAAAACTGCACTGGATCTGGCATCACCTGCCCACCACAAACGTTGCGACCGTTGGTCTAGCACTGGGCTGTCTGGTGCTCATCCGCTTCTGGCCCCGCCTGGGGTTGAAGCGCGTTCCCGGATCGATCGTCGCCATGCTGCTCGCAACGGGTGTGGTCGCTTTCTTCCAACTTCAGGATACCTTGGGACTTGCAACCATCGGATCGAAATTTGGAAGCGAGGCGATCCCGTCGCGGCTCCCACCTTTTCAAATCCCCCCAATCGACCTGGCACTCATTCGCGATCTGATCGGACCCGCTACCGCCATTGCCTTGCTCGGCGCAATCGAGTCCCTGCTTTCCGCGGTGGTTGCCGATGGGTTGTCCAATGACCGACACGACAGCAATTCCGAGCTGATTGCACAAGGCATTGCGAATGTGGTGTGCCCGTTTTTTGGAGGACTGCCCGCGACAGGAGCCATTGCGCGCACCTCGGCCAATGTGGCAAACGGGGGACGATCCCCTGTTTCCGGTATTGTGCATGCCCTCACGCTGCTCACCATTGTGCTGCTCTTTGCGCGCTTTGCCTCCTACGTACCCATGGCGGCAATGGCTGCCGTTCTCGTCTCGGTTTCGCTGAGCATGGGGGAATGGGGCGAACTGTGGGAGTTGCGCAAGATGACCAAAAGCGATGCGCTGGTCATGCTGACGACCTTTCTGCTGACCGTCGTCTTTGACCTGGTCATCGCGATTGAGGTGGGCATGGTGCTTGCGGCTATGCTCTTCATTCGACGAGTGTCCGACTCCACCGAGATTTCGCGTGTCACCAGTGACGATGTTCTCGAAACTCCCGCCCAAATGGCCCAGGGAAAAATCATCCCCGAAGGGGTTGTGGTTTACCGTATCTTTGGACCCTTTTTGTTCGGTGCTGCGGAAAAGATGCACGATGCTCTCGAACGCGCTGGCAATACCCACAAGGTGCTCATCCTGCGCCTTCACCTTGTCACCGCCATCGATTCTACCGCCCTGCACGCCCTGCAGGTTCTGGTGAGGCGCAACCGCAAGCACGGGGGCACGGTTGTGATCAGCGGCATTCACCGTCAACCGCTCGAGCTGTTACGCAAGTCTGGTTTCATCGACATCATTGGTCGGGAAAATTTTTGTGGCAGTTTCGACAAGGCGCTGGAACGGGCAGGTGCTCTCCTGGGAGCGCAGGATGCTGCAGCAGACCAGCATTTGTAGTGTTCGCTCAGGATGACAGCTTTGCTGTCGCTGAACTTTGTAGGGCTTGTGCTTGTTGCAAGCCAGTTGAGGCAAGGAGTTGTTTGTTGTTTGTAGCGGGATTTGTGAAAATCCCGAAGTGGCTGAGGGTGAGCGGGGATAGGGGCGTTGAGGGGAGTCCGAATTCTCCCGAATCCGGCTACAGAAGAGAGGAATCCGGCTACAGAAGAGTGGAATCCGGCTAGTGGAAGAAGGGAATCGGCTAGTGGAAGAAGGGAATCGGCTACAGAAGAGTGGAACTTGGCGAAGGACAAGCCCAGCGGCCCCATCCTCTGCAGGTGCTATCAATGCTTGCCGACGTGCTTTAACCAAGCACTGGAAACTTTGCGTTTCTGTTGCGCCTGCTTGTCCGGTTTGGGCAGGTGTTTCTGGATCTGGTCAAAAATCAACTGCTTCCCCGCTCCGCTTTTTGACGAACAGCTGAGGTGGCGGGCAGGTGTCATGCCCAGACGGGTCATGCGGTCATGAAAAGCGTGCGCATTGGCCTGCAGCTCATCCTTTTTGCTCAGGTCGCTCTTGGTAAAGACCAGGATCAGTTCGCGCTGAAAAGGTTGGATCCATGCCAGAAATTCGAGGTCAATTTGTTGGGGTTCATGACGCGAATCGATCAGCAGAAAGATGGTCTTGAGCGCCTTTCGCTGCGACAGGTAATCCGCCGCCGCCACATTAAATCCTTCGTTTACTCCTTTCGATACTTTCGCGTAGCCGTAGCCGGGTAAGTCCACCAAAAAGAAGCGCTCATTGATCTCAAAAAAATGAATGGCTTTGGTTTTGCCGGGTGTCGTGGACACCTTGGCAAGACCGCGCTGATTGGTGAGCAGGTTGATGAGTGAGGATTTTCCCACATTGGATCTGCCAATAAACGCAAACTCCGGATGACTGTCGGGGGGACAGGATTCCAGACTGTTCATCTGTCCCCTATAGCTCGCACTCAGGATCTTCATGCCAGCATCTCAATCCAGAATCGGGCACAGTGCGAGCCTGAAGGCGTGATCCACACAGGAACCGTTCTCAATTTCCGATGAAGGGTGTCAGACGTTCGCGCAGAACCTCAGGGATAGGCATGGATTTCATTTCACGCGTCAGCGCATCAATATGCACGTGCATGGTCGCAAAGCTACCCTTGGCCGCCAGCACTTGATCGTGCTCCCGTTCGATGCGAAACGCCCATTCAATTGCCTTGTCCTTAACCTCCGTGATCCACAACTCAATGCGCAGTACATTGCCGCTGTCGAGCGGGGCGGAGTATTTGGCCTGTGCACGCACACGCGGCCAACCATAAAAACTCGAACTCTCGCGTTTCATCATCGGGTAGCCAATGGCACGGTAGAGGGCATGCTCGGCTGCTTCCGCATAGCGAAAATAGTTCGAAAAGTGGACCAATCCGGCGGCATCGGTCTCGTGAAACTCAATCGTGCGGTGATGAACAAAGGCTGCCATACTCTTGCAGCATGAGCCACTCCAGCGACGGGATCGAGAATTTTTGTGTCATGAACTGCTGGAGCGGATTTCATTCAACCTATGCGAGCCTTGAGATTGAACAATTCGCCGTTTTTGAGCATCTATGCATACGAAGCTGGTGTATGCTTCTTCAATGATCCTACTTACAATGGCCTTCTCGAAACGCGCAGCATCCCGCATGGGGATCATGATTGCTATGGTTCTCACCGGAATCAGTCTGGCGTGTGCAGAGTCATCCGACCCAAAATCTGAAGAAACACCTGCACCCCAAGAACGCCCCCGCCTCTTTCATCCAAATGATTTGCATCCCTTTGCAGGTTCGCATGCACACTACTTCGATCCCTGGGGGTATCATGGGTTTGGTCGCTATGCGTGGGGATATCCGGGTTGGGGCTATGCTCCGGGCTATCGATACGGTTGGGACGGTATGGGGTATCGCTCTCACCTGTATTTTGACACCTTTTATGGGATCTTGCCAGCCCCGGGGCACGGTGAGCTGAGCCTGAGCGTAGGTTCGGGCGATTATTTCGGAAGTTCGATCTCGACGACGCAGTGGCTCTCAAAGAAACACAACATCGCACTCCACATGGGTGCGCTTTGGGAAACGGGTGAACTCTGGTGGAGTGGACAGGACTATGAATCTTTTACCATCGCTCCCACACTTTACTGGTCCAATGACGACACCTTGATTTACGCCAGTTTTGAATACAGTGAGCGCAAGGTGGATTCATTTACGAGATCAAGTCCAACCGTGCAGACGCATGCCCAGAAGCGACCGACCCTGGCCACACACGACTCAGATGCGAGCATGAGTCCGTTCGCAGGTGAGATTGCGGGGCAACAGTCCCGCAGCCTGACGAGTGCCCAGTCGCCGAAGTTACGTGTTTTTCCCGACGGCGATCACACCTTGCAGCGTGCCACCATCGGGATCGATCATCAGGTAACGGATTTTTTCCGCATCGGACTCAATTTCGAAGCGACTGACCTCAAGCGCAAACCCTGAAATTCGAGATACGACCCAAGCCTGTGTAGCTGGAGTGGAGTAACTCATCTTCGACGTTTACCCCGCAGGCAGGAGTCCGAACTTCTGAGACTTAAAGCATAAAACTGAAACGCAGGCGCAGGTCAGGACTGTTGTAATCGGTTTCGCCATTGATCGGGTGGTCGAATGACTCCACAAAATGATAACCTGCGGAGGCTCCGATCAGAAAACGTCGGGTGACTGCGACGTTCAGGTTGACTCCGAGATAGGCACCCACTTGGGTTTCGGTTCGCTCACGATGCCGACGGTAGCGGTCACCGTCATCTCCCCAACTGCTCTCGTAGCGATGGCTCACACCGGCATAGGGTCCGACCATTCCTTGCAACGTGATGAAAAAACGGTCGGTGAAGTTGAGGATTTCGGGGCGCACTTGCATGCCCACGAGCACCATGCCTACCCCTTCATCGTCGTCGTATCGGCAACGGCGGGGACAATCCCCGTGATCGTCGGTTCCAATGCCACCCGCTCCCACAGTGAAGGCCATTTGCTCGTTGATCCAATAGCTGTATTCAAAGGACGCGATATGTTGATCGTCAGCAAAATCGGAATCGAGCAGGCCACCTGCGGTGATGGTGAACTGGTGCTTCCCTGCCAGTGAAAACTTTGAACCCGCTGTTGAGTTCGATTGTGCGTTGACCTGCAGGGCCATTGCCAACAGTGCGGCGGCAGCGATGAGGCATTTGCGGTTTTTGATGATTTTCATGATGAGATCGAATCTCCTCTTTCCAGTTGATGTTGTTGTTCGTTAGGAAAACACCTCGGTGGCATTTCCCTGATGTTGATGCTGTCGAGTTTGCCAGATGGATGTTACCGTTGTGTTACGACTCGGACACCGTTTGTGGAAATTTGACGCTGATATGGAGATTGAAAATTCAGTGTATTCAGTCTCACTGAACTCATGCCCAAATACATTCCCAAACGCATCCGTCTCGAGCTGCCGGATCGACCGCTTACGGTCGAAAAGCCGGAATTGATGGCTCCAGCCGGAGATTGGGATTGTGTATGTGCAGCGGTCGAAAACGGGGCCGACGCGGTTTATTTCGGACTGGATCGCTTCAACGCTCGCATGCGAGCCAACAATTTTACACGCAGAGACTTGCCCGAATTGATGGCGTATCTGCATCACCGAGGGGTGAAGGGTTACCTCACCTTCAATACGCTCGTCTTTACGGACGAACTGGCTGACGCCACCCAGTTTCTCAAGAGCGTGATCGCATCGGGTGTCGATGCCGCCATTGTTCAGGATGTGGGGATTTGCCAGCTGATTCGCCAGCTTTCTTCCGATTTTCCTATTCATGCTTCCACGCAAATGAGCATCAGCAGTGAGGCCGGGGTGCACTTTGCGCACGAACTGGGAGCCAGTGTTGCGGTGCTTGCCCGCGAGTGTTCCCTGCCAGAGATTGCTTCGATTCGGGAGAAATGCGAAGCCAGTGGACTGCGGATGCCCATTGAAATTTTTGTTCATGGCGCTCTGTGCGTCGCCTATTCCGGGCAGTGTCTGACGAGTGAATCCCTTGGTGGACGTTCGGCAAACCGGGGTGAATGTGCGCAGGCCTGTCGACTGCCTTACGATCTGATTGCGGATGGAGCCTTGGTACCGCTTGGCGACAAGCGGTATTTGCTCAGCCCGCAGGATCTTGCTGGTGTGGATCTGATCCCCGACATTATTCGTGCGGGAGTGCAAACGTTGAAGATCGAAGGTCGACTGAAAAATCCGGAGTATGTGGCGGCGGTCACACGAGTGTACCGCAAGGCACTCGATAGCGCATGGCAGCAGCTTGCGGAACAGTCTCCGCCGGTCACAATTGCTTCGGAAGATCGCTATGCACTTGAAATGACGTTTTCCCGCGGACTTGACACTGGCTGGCTGGAAGGCATCAACAACCAGCGTCTGGTGCATGCGCGCTTTGGCAAAAAACGGGGAGTGCGAATCGGCGTGGTGCGCGAGATCACACGCAGTGGAGTGTGCGTCACTGCCGACGCAGACGTAAAACCGGGAGACGGAATTGTCTTCGATGCGGGAAACCCCGACGTTCGGGAGCAGGGCGGACGCATCAGTCGGGTGGATTCCCGTCAGGACTTCCTGCACATCGAATTTTTCAACGATGCGGTCAATTTGAGTCAGGTGCAAGTTGGCCAACTGATCTGGAAGACCTCAGACCCCGCGCTTGAGCGCGAGATTCGCAAGTCCTATGAAGTGGAACAACCCAACTACCGGCGCCCGATACAGGCGACTGTGAGCGGAAGGCCCGGATCACCCCTTCAGCTCGAATTTCGCGACGAGTCGGGAGTTGGGGTAACGGTTCCTTCAGCACAGGTGCTGGTCGAAGCGACGCAGCACTCTCTCGATGCCGAATCCCTGCGTAAGCAGCTGGGGCGGCTTGGCGGCACCCCCTATGTACTGGAGACGTTGGAAGTGAAACTCGAGGGCAACTGCATGCTCCCGATGTCGGCACTCAATCAACTGCGTCGGGATGCTGTGGAACGGTTGGATGTGCAGCGTCGCAAACCCCGGGAATGGAAACTCGATCACAGCTTTTCCTTGCCACTTCAATCTGAAAGTCGTTGGGAATCGTCCATCACGCCGGGTTTCATTCCCTACGCCCGCACATGGGAGCAACTGGAGGCCATTCTTTCCCTTCACCGCTATCCGGAAATCTATCTCGAACTCGAAAATCCACGTGATTATGCCAAAGCGGTTCAGTTTGTGCGGGAACAGTCAGTATGCCGTCCATCCACCCAACTGTGGGTAGCCCCTCCCCGCATGTTCAAGGAAGGGGAGGACTGGATTATCGAAAAACTGTTACAGAGCGACGCACAGGGTTACCTCGTGCGCAATCACGAGCACCTGCGCGCGCTGCAGGGACATCGCATTCGTGGGGATTTTTCCCTCAATGTGGCCAATCCACTGTCGGCCGATTGGTTTATCCGGCGCTGGAAGCTGGATCGCCTTACGGCATCGTACGATCTCAATCACCTGCAATTGCTCGACTTGCTTCGCCACAGCCCGGTGAACCGGTTTGAAATCACGTTGCACCAGCACATGCCGATGTTTCACATGGAGCACTGTGTCTTCTGCGCGTTCCTCACGAATGGTAAGGATTTTCGGGACTGTGGGCGGCCCTGCGATACGCGCCAAGTCGTGTTGCGCGACCGTGTGGGCATGTCCCATCCGCTCAAGGCAGACGCAGGTTGTCGCAATACACTCTTCAACGCCAAGGCTCAGTCGGGCGCCGATTACCTGCACGATTTTATTGAAGCTGGAGTCAGGGCCTTTCGTATCGAGTTTCTCAACGAGAGTGCAGACGAGGTTGTGCGCACACTGGATCACTACGAACGTCTGTTGCGCAGGGAGATCAACGCGGACCAGATCTGGAAGGATCTCAAACTGATCAATCAGCTTGGTGTGACGCGTGGCACCTTGAAGTGAGGCCGTCTCAGCCGACCGCGCGTCCAAACGGCCTGCGGTGAACGCAGGCCCTATGAATTCTGTATACCGGGTCCAACAGATCCGAGAGGGATTGGAAAGAATCCGTTCCTGCCGCAACGTTCCCGAACGTCAACGCACTCTCGTAGGGCCTTCGCTTGTCGGAGGCCGTCTCAGCCGTACGTGCGTCCAAACGGCCTGCGATGAACGCAGGCCCTACGAATTGCTGCTGACCCTACGTCCAGGAGTCCTCTTTCAATCTCCTGACCCATGGACACGCCCGCGGTCTGCAC
This sequence comes from Puniceicoccaceae bacterium, assembly GCA_040224245.1. Lineage (NCBI taxonomy): Bacteria > Pseudomonadati > Verrucomicrobiota > Opitutia > Puniceicoccales > Puniceicoccaceae > Puniceicoccaceae bacterium. The sequence goes on from JBEGIR010000091.1 coordinate 23,301, forward strand.
CGCTTCCCCCTTCACGGCTTCTTCGCCTGAAAGGGTGTCACTCGATCTGGAAACAAGGTGCGGCAAAGTTCGCACCGCAGGCGATTGCAGCCACGTGCCTGACAAATCTCACGTCCGTAATAAATGATTTGCAAGTGCAGCTTGTTCCAGGTTTCAGGGGGATAGAGTCGTTTGAGGTCCTGCTCGGTTTGCACCACATTTTTTCCATTGGTGAGCCCCCACACCTGCGCGAGTCTGTGGATGTGGGTGTCTACGGGAAATGCAGGCACGCCAAAGGCCTGGATCATCACCACAGAAGCGGTCTTGTGTCCGACACCCGGCAGTGCTTCGAGCGCAGCCAAGTCAGCCGGTACCTGCCCATCATGCATCGCAATCAGCTGGGCGGAGAGGTTCCAGATGTTTTTGGATTTGGCTGGTGAGAGTCCGCAGGGACGGATGATTTCCCGGATTTCCTCAATGCTCAATTGCACCATGGCATGCGGATCGCTCGCACGTGCAAAGAGTTGGGGTGTTACCTGATTCACGCGTTCATCGGTACACTGTGCCGAGAGCAGAACTGCGATCAACAGGGTATAGGCATCGCTGTGATGCAGCGGAACGGGTGGGTCGGGGAAGAGCTGATGGAGACGGTCAAAGACCAGGGCGGCGCGCTCGGAACGGGTCATGGCATGAGTGATGATGAACATCACTATCGGGTGCGGTCACTACGGGTCGCAAGGAAAATCCGGCGGATCCAATAGGGACCCTTTCTGGATGGGCGGCTTGCGACAAGCGCAAGCCCTACGTAAGGAACCCACTGTGAAGGATCACAATCCGTAGGGCCTGCGTTCACCGCAGGCCGCATGCGACAAGGCCCCGCCCTTCGGTGGAGAGGGAGGGAAAGGGGTCAATGCAACTGCGTCTATCCTGTCTTTACGATTGAATGCTCCGAACGGCTCGTATCTGATTTGCGGCAGCTTACCTGTATGATTCCTGCCTTTCTGACCACGCTGCTCTTTTCGATCTCTGCGATTTCGGCCAATCGTTCGATTACCCAACTGGGCAGCAACCTTGCGAACGTCAGTCGCCTGTCACTGGCGGCAATCCTGTTGGGAATCATCGCATGGATCATGGGAGATTTCCCGGGTTCCCGCGTCTTCTGGATTTTTTTCATCAGCGGCGTCATCGGTTTTGGATTTGGGGATATCGGTGTGTTCTATGCGCTGCCGCGCCTGGGATCGCGCCTGTGCATTCTCTACACTCAATGTGTCGCTGCACCGATCGCTGGTCTGATCGAATGGTTGTGGCTGGGAACCTCGCTGAGTTCATTGCAGATTGTATGGGCACTGATCACGTTGGTTGGTGTCACCATCGCGCTGGATCCGTTCCGGGCAAAAAATTTCAACCGGGAACAATGGCTCAGCGGCACCCTTTTTGGACTGCTTGCAGCCTTCGGCCAGGGTGCTGGAGCAGTTGTCAGCCGCTACGGCTATGATGTAGCGGCAGCGCAGTCCGAATCCATTGCCCCAATGACGGCAGCATTTTTCCGGGTCATCGGAGGAGTTATGATTGCAGTGATTGCGGTCTGGGTGCTGGTGCCGCGCAAGGGGCATCCGAATGCACCGAAACGATCTGCTCCGCGCTGGACCCGGTGGGTTGTGATTTTCATTGTGCTCAATGCACTTTCAGGTCCGGTGCTAGGCGTGAGTTGTTATCAGTGGGCACTTGCGGTTCGCCCGAGTTTTGTGGTTCTGCCCATCGTCGCACTTGCTCCCATCGTGGTGATTCCGCTGAGCATGATCTTTGAGAACGACCGTCCCTCTGCACTTTCACTGGTAGGAGCACTCATAGCGGTAGGAGCGGCGATCATGCTCTCGCTGGCCACACTTTCATGATCATGAAGGACTATGCTTTGATGCAAACAGGTGCTCCAGGACTTGTTGCATTTGATCTCGATTTCACGCTGTGGGATGCGGGAGGACTTTGGTGTGATTGTACGACACCGCCTTATCACCGCAATGGACAAGGCCAGGTATTCGACGACGCGGGGCGTCAGATCAAGCTCTATCCCGATGTAATGTCGATCCTCAATCAACTACAAAAGCTTGGCATTCCTGTTGCACTGGCATCCCGCACCGAACAACCTGGCTGGGCAAACGAACTGACCCATCTGCTCGGCATGGATCCATTCGTGCAGTATCGGGAGATTTACCCAGGACGCAAAACCCGACACCTGTCGCAAATCTCTGCGGACTCAGGAGTTGCGTTGAGGGACATTGTGTTCTTTGACGACGAGCACCGCAACATCCACGACACTCAAAGCATGGGAGTGAAGGCGATCCATGTAACTGCAGGTTTGCAGTGGACAGAATTCACCGAGGCAACGGGTATTCCCGCTTGAGCGTGCCGCCTGTGCGGAGTCTCGTGATGGTCAGGATTCGTTATCCCGGGATTCTTCCTCTTCCGCCGGAGGTGCTGCATCTTCATCAGAGAGTTTGCGCAGTTCTTCAGGTGGCACAGCGGCTACTTTGAGACTGAATTCGCGCTCCTCAGAACCACGCAGTACCTTCACCCGAATGAAACGTCCCACCCGTGCAAAAAAGCGTGCATTTCGCACATCACTTGGAGTCCGGATCTGAAACTCCCCAATTTCCAGCAAGCGGTCACCTGCTGCGATGCCGACATCCTCAGCGGGTCCACCGGGAACCACCTCGTCAACGACTACGCGTGATCCCTGAACCACTTCGGTTGTTTCGCGACCTTCAATTCCGAACCAGCTGTAAACGACTTCCCCGGCAAACATCAGGTCATCCCGGATGCGAAAGAGTGCGCGTGTTGGCAGGATGTAGGAAGAGGGGATATCCAGCAGGGTCAGTACATTCATCCCCACCAGTCTTCCATTTAGGTCGAGCACCGGAGTGCCGCCTTCACCGAGACCAAAAAAAATGTTGGTGCGCAGGTGAGTGGTTTGAAACGCAACGCGATACACGCTGCTTTCGTAGCCAGTTACCATTCCAAAAGAGGGGGTTGGATTAAACTCCAGCGGCAGCGAAATCCCCATCACCATGGAAGCGATGGGAGGCTGTTCATTTGAATCATCCAAGCGGATGAAGGAAAAATTCTGAGGCAGAATCTCTGCCTTAATCAAGGCAACATTGTTGCGTCGGTCATCTCCCAGCACCACAGCGGGGTACGCCACGCGGTCGTGTTCGATCCAGATCTGGTTTGCCTCATAAACGACGCTGCGCGTGGTGAGAATATGCCCCAGACGACTGACAAAAAAGCCGGTCGCAACACGAATATCCTGTGTCTGCTGACCCTCCTCATCTTCCCGCTCGTAGAGTGCATTGATGCGCACGACGGAGTTCTTGTGCTCGTTGTAGATATCAATCAGCCGATTTTGAAGCACCTGGAAATCCGCCTGTGCACATGCACAGGAGACCCACCCGGAAATCAGGAGCATCCAGCTGGATCGGAGCGTGAAACGACTGGTCATGATAGCGGATTCAAAAACAGCAACAGCGGAATGACGAGCGGAATTGTTCAGAAAAACAAACGGCACTGCATTGGAACTGCAGTGCCGACAAAAAATCGATGAAAGCGGGATCAGTAGCTCAGATTGACTGGCATCACACCCGTTTCACCGGGCAGCAACTTCACTCGATCACTGACGTAGGTGCGATTGGATTGCTTCCACGCTTCGTCTCCAACAGCCCAGACATCACTTTCAAAGCGATAGGCGGAAGGATCCACAGCGTAGGAGTCCACCACAAAGCGCATGCTGTCTGCTTTTTGCTTGCGCATTGCAAGCTCACGGGTGGTCTCCGCCACACGCTCATTCAGATCTTTGCGCGCCTGTGCTTCATCTGTTGCCGATTGTGCCACAACCTGAAATGACGGCTCATGCGTCTGCTGTTCAGCGTAGTAGCTCTGCACTCCCAAAAAGGCGGGAACGGCACACAGCGCAAATGCTGAGGCAAAGGCGAGTTGCTGCAACCCCCGACGCTCCCACAGCAGTCTCCATACAGATGGATCTTCCTTCACGAGCGCTTCCATGGACTTGCGACGCAAGCCCTGATCAAATTTTTCCCAGAACTCGGGTTCCGGCTTCTCAAACGTTTTGAGCTTTAAAAGGTCTTCGAGTTCTACTTTGGGTTTCTGATCCATAAACAACAATCAATCGACAAAATCTTTGAGGTACAACTTCAGCTGCTGCTTGGCATAATGTAAACGAGAACGAACCGTACCCACAGAACACTTAAGGATTTCCGCAATCTGCTCATGACTCATTCCTTCAATTTCAAACAGAACCACCACACTACGATGTTTAAGAGACAACTTCTGCAGCGCTTCGTTCAATTTTTCGTGCAATTCCTTGAGCAGGGTTGCTTTCTCGGTCTTGGTTTTTGAAGCCACTGCCTCAAAAATATCAGATTGCGAAGCTTCGTTATCGAGGTTGTCGAAGCTGAGATACTTGCGATTGCGGTATTTTTTGAGGTGGCTGAGCGTATTGTTGACCGCAATCCGGTAAATCCAGGTATAAAACGAGGAATTGCCGCGAAAGCGATTGATCGACTGAAAAGCCTTGATGAAGGCCTCCTGTGTAAGATCCAGCGCATCCTCCCGGTTGGAAGTCAAATTGTAGACCACGGAGTACAGGCGTTCGCGATAACGGTGTACCAAAATATCGTAGGCGGCAACATCCCCGTTTTGCACGCGTTCAACCAATAAGCGATCCGCCTCCTTTTGAGTAAGGCTGGCATCCTCAGCCATGGTTGCAGCTATGGTCTTTGCAGTCTGCATCTCTCCTCCAACCACCAGTGTGTTTGTGAGAAGGGACATATCAAGTTAAAATGCGAATTTGACCGCTGACAAACCCAAGCAATTCACGCAATCGCTGACTTGCGGGAAGGTTCGCAAACGGTTCGATGGCATGTTCCCCAATGGCGATCTGCCGGTTGAAATGCTGCAGGATGGATTCCTTAATCTGGTAGCGCTCCATAAGTGATTCGAGCCTTTGGACGGGAACGTTTTCCGAATCGTTCAATTCTGCTACGAGTTTCTTCACCTCGCTATCGGGCATGGCTTCAAAGAGCAGGATCAGGGGAAGCGTATACTTTCCTTTGAGGATATCGGTGTGAAGGGTTTTGCCCATGCGGGCCTCACTGGCCACAATATCCGCAACATCGTCAAAAATCTGGTATGCCGTGCCCAGGGCATTGCCGAAGATCGCACAGGCATTTGCAAAATCGAGGTCATATCCCCCGATCTTGGCCCCAAGGTAACAGGCAACGCGAAACAGTTCCGCAGTCTTCATCTCAATGGATCGATAGTAGTCCGCCTGTGTCGTGTTCACATCGCCGCGCTGAAAGGTTTGATGAATCTCTCCCGCACAGACTGTGCGCGTGCTCGTTGCGACCTCACGGCAAACTTCAACCGTTGGGAATTCCGCTGCCAGGCGCAGGGCATGGGAAAACAGGGCATCTCCCAGCAACACGGCAACTGCCGAACCATATTTTTCCACCACCGAGGGGCGACCGTGGCGAATGGCGGCCTGATCGAGGATATCGTCGTGCACGAGTGTTGCCATGTGCACGAGTTCGATCACCGCCCCCAGTTTGATCAGGTCCGGCTCCAGGCGTGCCGACTCCTGATATCCGGAAAAAAAGACCAGAACCGGGCGAATGCGCTTCCCGCCCTTTACCAGGCAATACTCAATCAGATCCTGAATCTCAGGTTCGAAATCGGATACCTGATCGTCGATGAACTGATTGATAGCCTCCAGATACGATTCCGCATGCTGTCGGATGACGGCAAAATCCGTCATCACGCTTCCGGCGGTAGCTGTTTGCGGCGAGTCACTCATGGTAGATGAAAAATCAAGTTAGCGATCTGAAAGCAAGGGATCGATCCCAAAAAGAGAGGAATGTTCGCCCAGCTGATGGGGTCAGACACTGAAACTCTCACCGCAGCTGCAACTGGCCTTTGCGTTGGGATTGGTGAACTTGAACCCACCCGCCATCAGGTTGTCGGAATAGTCAATGACCGTTCCCCGCAAATACAGCGCGCTTCGGGTGTCCACCACCACTCGCACTCCCGCACTCAGCACCTCGATATCTGCTGAGCTGCAGGTATCCACAAACTTCAGTCGATAACTCAATCCATTGCACCCGCCACCCGTGATCGAAATCCGCAACAGTTTTCCCACGGAATCGGCCTCCATGAGCTTTGAACACTTCGCCCCGGCGGACTCCGTCAGTCGCACCAGTCGCTCATCCCCCCGCATGGGGGTTCCGGTGGGTGCAGTTTTCTCTG
>JBEGIR010000092.1 GCA_040224245.1 Puniceicoccaceae bacterium
CCCAAATGGGACCTTCAAATCGATTCTCCAGGCGCTCCATCGCCTCACGGGTGACCTGCTCCACATCCCGACCGACTCCCGGCTCCGAGGAGGTTCCCGACGAAAATGGAACCCGGTGAATCAGCCGCACCGGGCGGTTCGCTTCGAGCATGCCGGCAATCATCACATCGTCCATCCACGCCTGCCGCTCAAGCGGGGTCATGCCCGCCATGCCTTCCCCGTGCGACAATCCCATTCCATCGAGATCCGGGTATTCCTCAAGCACTTGCGTAACGCTCTCCCGCGTGTATTGGCGAATCAACTCGGAGGGATCCCCTTTCACGTAGTAATGTGGATAATAGTTCTGCAGCCCCACGCCATGTGCTTCGGCAAGCTCGCGACTGATAAAAATGCTCCAGCTGACGATATAGGTGTCGAGTCCGCGCGCTTTTGCCATGCGAAACACTTCCCGATAGAAATGACGCCACGCTTCGAGTTCAGTCTCGGACCACGGACTCGCCTCGGGAAAGTTTGCTGGCCGGATCATGTAGGTGTATGGGTGCAGATTCCACAGGCTGATAGCGTTGAAGCGATTCTCCACCATCATATCGAGAAAGTGCTCCCAAAACGCCAGATCGCGTACGGTCTCGGTATGCTGCTCCAACGCACTGCTGGGCCGATAGGGTTCCCAAGGCAGGTTGAACTTGATGCCCCGGAACTCGAGCTGAGGTTTTTCCTTCCATGACTGCACAGACTCCAGACGCTCTCCGGCGCGAAGCCGCTCCGCGAGAGCCAGAGCACCATAGATCATGCCACGCGCATCGCTCCCATAAACGGTAACAATCCTGCCCTCCGGAATCACTTCAAATGCCTCAGGAACGTAGCGATGAGAATGCTCTGCAAGGCTGATCAGAAAATCATATCCCGTTGGTTCAGGATGAAGTTCATATCCCTGCTCCACTAATGCCTCACCCAGTTTCAAGGCTGCATAAGACGCCTGGGGCGACTGCTCCGCATACCGCAAATACACGGTCTCTTGCCCAAACAAATGGCCCCAACCTGCCATCACCAACCCAAGGAACAACCATCGATTCATGCTTCAAACCCTGACAGCCGTCGATGGCAACAGCAATGCTATTTGCCCTCTGCCTCTCATTGCCGGAAGGGAGAGCTCCGCCAAAAGCCATGCAACGGGTCATGGGTCTTGCTGGAATCCGAACGGGACACTCCAGGTAGGGTTTCCCATTCGTGCGAGCTTGACGCAGCAGAGCAGACTCTCTATATTCATCAGCTTCCAACATGCATTCAATTTCATCACAGCCCCTTACCTGTTTACTGAAACAGGATTCCCGTACCGGACTTCATCGTCCCGGTAGTGTTGGCAGGGTTGAACTTTGATTTCAAGAATTTGAAAGCACCCGCACACTACCGGGTGAACTACGATGTGGCCGACCCACGAGCGTCGGAATAATCAAGTGCTGTCATAACTCCGACTTCCAGCCGTCGGCATTGAACGGAAATCCATAGGGACTCCTAACACCATACCCATATGAAACCCATTTACCTTTGCAAAGAAGATCATCAAACCCTTACACAACTCCTGAACATTCTCAGCAATCGTTCATCCAAAAACGGCCAAACGTTTGACCGGCTGAAGGCTGAACTCGAACGAGCGGTCGTGATGGACCGTTCCGCAATCTCGGACAAGGTTGTTCGCCTGAATTCCCGATTCCGCATTCGGAACCTCGATGAGGACCGGGTTGAGGAGTGGACGCTGTGTTTGCCCAACGAAGCTGACTATGAACGCAGGCGTCTCTCCGTGCTCGCACCGATCGGTTCGGCCGTAATCGGTTTTGCCGAAGGCGATACCATCGAGTGGGAAACGCCAGGAGGACTTTGCCATTTGCGACTCGAAAGTGTCATTGCCGGAGAAAAAGAGCTGATTCCAGGACTCGATCTCGCATAGTGTCTGCTGATCCATATCCATGAATGCACTTTTTCAAGACTTCAACTGGGTCAGCTGGGTGCTGATCCCGTTCCTTATTTTTTTCGCCCGGTTGCTCGACGTGTCGATGGCAACCGTGCGCAACATTCTCTCGAACCGTGGGCTTCGCAAGGTCGCACCCATCATCGGTTTTTTTGAGGTATTGATCTGGCTGCTCGCCATCACCCAGGTGATGCAAAACCTGAACAACGTTGCGAGCTACCTTGCCTGGGCACTCGGTTTTTCAGCCGGAAACTACCTCGGAATCATTCTGGAGGAAAAACTGGCGCTCGGTTATCAGATCGTCCGTATTTTCACGCACGAAAAATCGCCACAGCTGATCGAACTCCTGCGCGAGCAGCGCTTCGGGATCACGACCGTTTCCGCGCGGGGATCCCGTGGTCCTGTAGAACTCATCTTCATCGTTACCCGGCGCAAGCGTTTGGGGCAACTGGTGTCGATACTGAAGACCCATGCACCGGGTCTATTCTACACCGTCGAAGACGTTCGCAAGGTGGACGCCGGGATTTTTGATACGGGCATCATGCCCAAGTCAATTCCCGCTGAAGTCCCTGCACCTTCATCCTCCGACAAGCCCATATCCACCTGAAAGTCATCGGGTAGGTCACTCCCTATCGATGCTGTCAAATCAGAGTCGGACTCCCGGAATCCTGCAGAATGACACTCTTGGGCAGAATTCAGAACCCAAAATTCATTGCCCACTGCAAACGAATTGATCTGACAATTTTGCACGGCTGCCAGGCTGAAAGAATGAAGGCTGCCGTGCTGCATGGTTGTTTCAACAGCAAGAGCCTTCAGGCTTGACAAAACTGGTGAACATTCGAATACACTTCGTTCAACCTGTTTCATTGCATTCATGCCAGCTTCACCCGAACAGGCGCTCAAGCGTCACTTCCAGTTGGATCGCTTTCGCTCACCTCAGCGTGAGATCATCCAGAGCATTCTCGACGGGAAACCCACCCTCGTCATCATGCCCACGGGTGGGGGCAAGAGCCTGTGCTACCAGCTACCCGCCATGCTGCTTCCAGGCGTCACACTGGTCATTTCTCCCTTGATCGCGCTCATGAAGGATCAGGTGGACGCGTTGCAACAGCGCGGGATTCCCGCCGCCATGATCAACAGTTCGCAAAGTTGGCCCGAGCAGCGCTCCATCCTCGAGTCCCTTAAACGCAAGGAACTCAAGCTGCTCTACGTCGCGCCCGAACGATTTCGGGCACAATCCTTTGTCGATGCGTTAACCTCTGTTGAGATTTCGCTCTTTGCCGTGGATGAAGCTCACTGCATTTCCCAGTGGGGTCATGACTTTCGCCCGGATTACATGCGCATGGGCGAGGCACTCTCACGCATCGGCAACCCCCTCTGCGCCGCCTTCACTGCAACGGCAACCCCCGACGTGCAGAACGACATTTGCCGCAACCTGCACCTCAAGGCCCCCCAGCGCTTTGTTTCAGGATTTGCGCGCAGCAACCTCACTTTCAATATTCGCCAGTGCAAGGGAAAGTCTGACAAATACCGCCGCATCCGTTCCCTCATCGAAACCCACCAAAACGCCATCATCTACTGCGCAACCCGCAAAAGTGTGGAAGAGGTCGCTGAATGGTTAAACGACGATGGCATTGAACATGTCACCTATCATGGTGGATTATCCGATGCCGACCGCACGGAGGCCCAGGAGCGTTTCATCCAAAAACAATGCCACATTGCCGTGGCCACCAACGCCTTTGGCATGGGCATTGATCGCGACGACATTCGCCTCGTCTGCCACTACGAAATGCCAGGCAGTGTTGAGGCCTACTACCAGGAAGCCGGTCGAGCTGGCAGAGACGGCAAGCCCGGTCATTGCGAGCTGCTCTTCAATTATGCGGACAAGCGCGTGCAGGAATTCTTCGTCGAGGGCGCAAACCCACCCCCTTCGCTCATTCAAAATGTTTATGCACACCTCTTTGCGAAGGCGGATGCAAAACACGAAGTAGCCCTGCCGATTGAGGAACTCACTCAACTGCTTGGCAAGGGGATCAATGGCATGGCAGTCAGCTCCGCGCTGAGCAACCTGCGCCGTCTGGGTCGTATCGAACGCTTTGACATCCCTGGTAGTCGCGTGCGAGGCTCCCGTATCGTCGACCCCAATCTGACACCGGATCGCCTCGAGCTGGATATCCGGGCATTGGACGAAAAGCGAAAGCGGGATGAGCAGAAACTCAAACAGGTGCTCCAGTGGGTCTATGCACAAAACTGCCGACAACAATGGATCCTGCGCTATTTTGGAGAATTGAAGAGTCCTGCGTGCGGTAAATGTGACGCCTGTCAAAATGCCGCATCCTACGAACCCCGGCCCCTCACCGACGAGCAATTGATCGTGCTCAAGAAGGCACTCAGTGGTGTTGCCCGCATGTCGAGCAGGGTTCGTGCTCACCAGTGGCAAGCCCGTTACGGCAGGGATCGCATCATCAAATGCCTGCTGGGAAGTAAGGGAAAAACCATTGTCGACGCAGGTCTCAACCAGCTCACCACCTGGGGAGCACTTGCCGACTATGCACCGTCCTTTGTCAGTGAACTCTTTGACCACATGGCAAGAGAGGGGCTGGTCGAGGTAACTGACGGCGACTATCCACTCCTGCAACTCACCGAATATGGATCGCGGGTGATGTTTGGGGAAATCCTGCCCGAAATGGCATGGCCGGGAAACCAACTCAGCCCCAACTCAAGCGATGCCATCGTCCAGGAGAGTCCGGAGAATATGGATGAGGCACTCTACCAGGCTCTTGTCAAAAAGCGGAACGAATTGGCTCGCGTGCGCAACAATGCACCCTCCTATACCATTTTCCCCAATACCGTACTCAAAAAACTGGCATCCACCAAACCCCTCTCCGAAAGCGAAGCCCTACAGATCAAGGGAATCGGTCCCGCCAAGGCCAAAACCGTGCTCCCCACCTTCCTGCGCATCATCGCCAACCACGAAGCCGCCAAGGGTTCCTTCCGTCTGGCCTGAATGCCTCAGAACGGCATGCCCAGTGCCAAATGAAGTGTACCATTGGGATCTCCATCGCGGGGTTTAAGATTGTGTCCATATTCCAATCGAACCGGACCGATCACCGTCTTCCAGCGCAGTCCGATGCCCACAGATTCGAGAGATTGATCATAACCTGCCACCACGCTGCGAACCGAGCTTCCCAACCAATCGTAAAACAGGACTGCAGAAATGGAGTCGGTCAGGAATTGCTCAAGCTCCAGATTCAACAATATGTTGCTCCGCGCACCAACAAGGAAGCCCTCAGCATCCCGTGGAGCAGCTTCTCCGCGCTGGTAGCCCCGGATCGAGTCATCTCCTCCAGGGAAATATAGTTTATTCGTCGGAATGAAATTGTTACCCGATCCTGAAGCGACTAGCCAGCCATGGCTCAATCCCGCGTGCCAAAACAATCCATTGCCAAAGCGGCCGTGCTGTGAGTAACCGATTTCAACATTCCAGAAGTTTACATTCCCTCCCAGGCGTTCATCCGCCCATTCCACATTGCTGAAGACTCGATAGCCGTCCTGCGGAGTGATCGGACTGTCCCGTTGATCGCGGTTCAAGCGTAGCGAAAGACTGCCAACCCTCGAGTTCTCATCTGACAAAACTGTTCGTCCCTGGCGGTCCACACTCTCGAGCACCTGGATGGCATAAACCCATGACGAGTCCAGACCTATGCGTTCGAATCGCTTCGTGATACCCAAATCGATGCCTTGCTCTCTTCGGTCAAACGAAACTTCCTCACGCTTCAACGCAAAGGTACGAAAATTCAGATTCACTCCCGAACGCCGAATATCAGGAATGGTATAAACGGCTTCGCCAAACTGACTTTTCATCGACACAACCGTTCGCAAAAGAGCTTGGTGAGCCTGTCCCCAAAGGTTGTCGCGCTTGAGCGTCGAACCCAGTCGCAATTGCTCGTATGACCCCCACCCCGCCATCAGATCCATTGTCCAGGGATAGCGTTCCTGCAGGGTGAACCGCACCGGTCGTTCCAGTTCGCCAGGCACAACCTGAAGATCAACCCGGTCAAACAGGCCCGTCCGGGAAAGTGTCAGACGATCAGCATCCAGCTCAACTGGGTTCAGCCAGTCGCCCGGTTGCAGGTTCAACTTTTTGCGGATAAAACTTTCCCGTGTCTCCTGTAATCCATCGAGTGTAATCGGCCCAACCCGAACTCTCGGTCCCGGGTTCACTTTTAGATACAAACGATGCATCACTGGCGGCCCTGCCTCCACCACCTCCTGAGTCACCTCCATGGAGACATCCGGATATCCCTTCTCATAAAACACGTTGCGGACCGTATTGATCAGATCCTGCCGCACAACACGGGTATAAGGTTGCCCCACCCAGGGCTCAAACGAAATAGAGGGATACTCAACGTGCTCATCGCTGAGATCGACATCGACTGCGGCAAGCCGGTGCATCGGACCCGGAACCACACGCACGACTGTGTATACAGCACCAGTTTCCATGTCCATCTGTTGAACCACTCCAAACACCTTCGCATTGCGATACCCCCGCAGCGAGAGCTGGGTTTCCAGATTGCGGCTGCTTTTTTCAAACTTTCCCGGATGGAAAAGCCGCACTCGGTCGGACTGAAACAGCATGGTTGGTTTATAGTAGAAGGACTCAATCCAATCGCTTTCCAATCCGCCATCCTCTTCGATCTCAAAGCGGTCAAAATAAAACACGGGTCCGGGAATCACTTCAAAGCGAACTTCCCTTAACGTCACATCCTTTTCAAAAAAGGTCTCCAGGTCCCGATCCCACCTCATCGTCCATGACGCATCAGCCGGGGCATTTGCTTCGGATTGCAACTCCGTCAAGTGAGTAACCACACTCGCATCAAGAAACCCTTTCTGCTGCATGGAATTGAGGATGACCATGACTGCATCCTCCACATCATTGGCACTCAGTGGTGCTGCTTCGGGCAACATCAGTTCGAGCTGACGCTGAATCCTCCGATTGTTCAACCATCCGGCACCTTCAACCGACCACAGAAATTCCGATGCATGGGAGGCTACCACTGAAACCAGCAGAAGGCACAGCGCCATCGCATTCCTGACAATGTTGGATCTAGGATTCATCGGATTCTCCTTCTTCGGTTGCTACCCCTGGGCTGGATCTGCGTTTGGCAGGATCAAGAATGCGCCAGCGGATTCCAGCATTCCAGTTGTCATACTCATCGTATTCCCCGAGCAGCTGAAACTCCTCATTGAGTTCAAACTCGAGTTCAAGGGTCTCCCGTCCCCGTCGCGATAACTGGTTTCCCCACTGCATTTCCAGTCGACTGAGCAATCCTGAAGAATCCCCCGCTCCCAGCAACCCCGAGGAGAGATAAGTCCCGATCTTTGAAGCACGCTGCGTACTGCTGTATTCGACACGGCCTGCGGGGTCTATTCCGGCCACGACCATCATCAGGATTTGGTCCTGACTCAAGGATGGAGCAGCACTGAAACTCAATTCCGGTTCCAATGCGCTTCCCGTCAGAAGCATCTGCAACTGATAGTCGAGTCGGCTGGAAGTGGCGCGCAACTCGAGTCGGGGAACGTAAGGATCGTTGCGGTTGAGCTGTACCACGCCTTGCTCCACATCAAAAACCGCAAACGGGAACTTCACACTGCCTTCCTGAAACCAGACTCGTCCCAACATCACGGGTTCACCGAGGGTGCCTCCGAGCTTCATCTCCATCGACATCATTCCATCCACCACTGGAGTTTTCAACTGCATGAACCCATCACCCTGCACCGCCACATCCAGCCGCCAATCCGAAAAGGGCGGCACGTCCACCGAAAAGTAAGGAGGTCGGGAACTTGCAGAACGTCCACCGGCAGAAGTGTCCAACAGTTGCGTGATGTCGGTCAAAAAGAAGCCGTCTCTGAGATCCAGCACACCGGTCAAATGGGTGCTGCCTTCCTGTTGCTGCATGCGCAACCGCATGTCGGTGCGCAGCAGGATGCCAGCCTGACGAACCACAGGGATCTGTTCTCCCCAGATTTCGAAATCAAATGTCACCGGCTCGGCATTGGGAAATTCAAGCCAACCACTTGCATGCAGTGGTTCACGCGCGATCAGTCCCGAAAATCGCTTCAACTCAGCCCTTCGCCCATCCAGCATGACTGAAAAATCGAGATCCCTCATCGATCCAAACGGAAAAATCGCGCGTGTTGACAGCCCTGCAACCTGCAACTCTCCTTTCAATCCTTCGGACAGGCTTCCCTGCAAATCAAACTGCATCGATCCTGCCGGTCGCAGAATTTCAGGCCAAAGCGAAGCCAGCGGAGCCAAATCACTCCGACTGGATTTCAGCTTCAGATGCGCCGTCTCCCAGGGAATGGGTGGGTGCTCGAGATGAATCCAACGCAGGAGTTGCTCCGGTAAGTTCAACTGCCCACCAAGTTCAAAACGGGAGTCTGCCAGTTGCACCCGCATGGTTTCCACATCAAACACAGTACCTTCCATTCGCAGTGTTCCCTCCAGCGTGACGGGAGGCAACTGGTGATCCCCCATGCCCGCATCCGTAACGCATTTGAGTTGAAGGGAACCCGTTGGAGAATCGCTCGTTCCTTCCAGAATCAGTGCCAGATCTGCCTGTTGAAGTGGAATGTCCATGTAGGACTTCAACCAGGGAAGCCACGCTTCGGAATGTGCGGTATGAACACGCAAGTTCAAAGCTTGATTCGGTAAATGCCTGAGTTGCACAGACTGTAAATCCACACCATATGGCAGCTGCCCCTGCATCGACAGCCATAGCTTGTCATCCGAGCGGAGTTCCGTGGAGTCCACCCGAAACCCTTGTTCATCCAACGCAAATTGACCACGAACCGAAAGCGAACCTGAATTCGCATCCAGCCAATTCACCTCCATCTTGCCATCGAGCGCTAGAAAATCTTTCTCGGGTTCGGCCTGAAATTCCAGAAATGCCACATCCATATTTGGCAATAACGCTTCCAACCACGGTTGCAGCACATCGGATACACTGAACTCCGACAGTCGCAGCCAAAGTGTTGAATCCTGCTCCGAGATGCCAAAACTCAGTTGAGCCGTTGTGCCACTGCCCAGTCGAACATCGTCGACTTCAAAAGACGGTCCGATTCCGAGAATCGCCCGATTTGTCCTCCGAATCCCAATGGGTTCCTGCAGCACCCATGCTGGCTTTCCGTTCTCGGCATGTCCCACGCGCAGTTCATTCACCTTCAGCAAGGGTTGCCCTCGCCAGGTCCAGTCCCCGGAGGCCTCGAGCACTCCGCCAAGGGCCGAATGAACCTGCAGTTGCTGCAGCTGCAATGCGCCGCGATCTCCCGAGATGTCGAGTGACACTGCCAACGGCTGAACACCGTTCACTTTGAGGGTATCCAACGACAGACTTCCTTCATAGTGCAAATCGTCCAGATCACCGGAAATCGCAGCATCGATGCTCAGGCGTCCCATTTCCAACGATGCGGGAATCCAGGTTTCCAGAAGTGAGGAATCAACGTCTCCTTTCAGCAAGCCAGACTTGATCCTCTGGTTCCGAAACAGATAGGTGACGGAACCTTCCAGCAAGCTGGAGTTGGAACCTTCAAGGGCAAGGTGTTCCACTGCTACCTCCTCGCGATTCACCCAACCCTGCAATCGGGCATTTTCCACTTCGATCTGACCCAACTCCAGAGACGCTCCCTCAAGCGCATAGCGCAGGTGTGCATTCGAATCCCATGGCCGCTGGCCCAACTCAAGCGTACCGCTCATTTGTCCGCGCCAGCCTGTGATACCCAAATCTTCAAGCGCCAGATGAACCCTTGCCAATGCCTCACCAGTAAGCGATGCGGATTGAAAATCGTAATGAATGGACTCGGGTAATACCAATGAAGCAACTTCACTGTCGAGCACGGCCTGCTCCACTTGCAAGTGATTCAGGTCACCAGTGGCTTTCACTTCAAGCATCGCACCCGCCAACAGCGGACTCCCCTCATCTTCTGCCACCTCATCGCCAGCCTCACGCAACCTGAAGTCCAGAGCGTAATCACCCTGTTGCCAGCTAGCTGCTAACCTGCCCTCCACACGCTCCAGCGGAGCAGCATCCCACCCCCAGCGTGAGGGTTCGATCACGAGCTGGGGTACATCCACCACAGCTTTTGAGGGAAGCCACTGATCTTCCATCCAATCTGCCTCACCGGTCCACGGCTTCCCGGCAAGCATTCCCTCAAGGGTCAATCGCACCTGAGTTTTGTCCGTGTCCGAAGTCAAAATCGCTACGATCTGGTCACCCGACACCGGTTCACGCACGCTCAGCTCCAGCGAGGCGCTATGAAGTTTCAGCAGTAAATCAACCGCTGGCAGGGATGCATGTAGGGTTGGCAACAATCGCATCGACATGCTCGCTTCGTCCCACTGCAACTCCTTCAACTCCACCAGGGTGCGATCCCGCACCACCTTCACCTTTGTCACCCTGCCACTTGGCAGCACACGGAGCACTGTTTTCAAACCTTGCTCAATGGACTTGTGCAGCGTTGGGAAACCTTTTGAACCCGATCCCGCACTGTCAGCAGTTTGAGTCCCCAGCAACATCACCTCAATGCTATCAACTCTCAACATGGGTTCATCGAGAATGCCTCCCATGCTCTGATATACCCAAAGCAAGGGCTGATATGTCTCCATTCCCGATATTAAAACCTCCGCCTGCCCGTTGGCATGAGTCAACTGACCCAATCGAAAACGGCTGTACCCCATGCGCTCATACTCGCCTACCGTGATACCGAATCGAGGCAACGCAGCCGTTAGCAATGGCCCCAACCATAAAGGCATCGTCAGAATACCAGCCAATCCCAACACGCCCGCCACCAGAAAGCAGCGCAGCCAGTGAAGGGAACGTGACCGCCGTGCACGGGGCGGATTTGAATGGACAGAAGAGTTCAAGCTTCAAGGAGAAATGGTTCAAATGAGAGGGTCGCACCTTTGGGATACCCATAAACAAGCGGTGAATGACGATAGACGCTCCAAAACCTCAAACGTTGCGTTTCAATTGCGCAAGTGCAAAGCAGAGCATCACACACCATGCAAACAAACAAAGGCCCCGTGAATGTTCACGGGGCCTTTGAAAAAACGACAAAAACGTTTCTGGGAAGTCTTACTTTTTGGCTTCCTTACGCTTGAGTGCCTCTGCGATCACCTGCTCCGACACGTTGCGTGGTGTTGACGAATAGTGATCGAATTCCATCGAAAACTGTCCACGGCCCGAAGTCATCGTGCGCAGATCACCGATGTAACCGAACATTTCGCTCAACGGAACATGCGCCTTGATCTGAACACCGTTGGCAGAACCCGTCGGCTCCTGCGAAAGGATGATCCCGCGACGACGGTTGAGGTCGCCAATAACATCACCCATGCTTTCGTCAGCAACAAAGACGTCCACTTTCATGACGGGTTCCAGGATCTCGGGATTTCCCTTTGGAATGGACTGGCGATAGGCCGCCATGGCTGCAATTTCAAACGCCATCGCCGAGGAGTCCACCGAGTGAAAGCCTCCATCGACCAGTGACACCTTGATGTCGTCCATCGGGTAGCCTGCGAGCACGCCCTTCTTGATCGAATTGCGGAAACCCTTTTCTACAGCAGGCCAGTATTCCTTGGGAACGTTACCGCCCACCACTTTGGATTCAAAGACAAATCCAGTTCCTGGCTCGCCGGGTTCGATCGTATAATCGATCTTCGCATATTGCCCCGAACCACCTGACTGCTTCTTGTGGGTGTAGGAGTCGTTGACAACCGTCGTTACCGCTTCGCGATAAGCCACCTGCGGTTTACCGATGTCGGCTGCTACCCCATAGGTGCGCTTGAGAATGTCGACCTTGATGTCCAGGTGGAGTTCTCCCATGCCGCGAAGAATGGTTTCACCACTCTCTTCATCGGTTTCGACGCGGAAGGAGGGATCCTCCTTGGTCATCTTGTTCAGAGCGAGGGAAAGTTTCTCCGCGTTGGACTTGTCCCGTGCGGCAATCGCAATCGAGATCACAGGTTCCGGGAATACCATGGGTTCCAGGGTCGCCGGGTGCTTGGGATCACAGAGCGTGTGTCCGGTCTGTGTATCTTTCAGTCCAACCAGCGCAATGATGTCGCCGGCTTCGGCACTGTCGATTTCCTGGCGGTCATTGGCCTGCATTCGAACGATACGTCCAACGCGCTCGGTTCTTCCGGTGAAAGTATTGAGCACGGTCATGCCCTTTTCGATGCGACCGGAGTAGATTCGGGTAAAGGTCAATGCACCAAACTTATCTTCAGCGATCTTGAATGCCAAAGCGCGCAGCGGTTTGCTGGAATCAATCTCCGCAAACTTTCCGGTTTCATTGCCTTCCATGTCCACTTCCGGTTGAAGCGGAGCCTGCGTGGGGTCGGGCAAATAATCAACAACCCCGTCAAGAACGAGCTGCATGCCCTTGTTTTTAAATGCCGAACCACAGAAGGTTGGGAAAAAATCCATGCGGATGGTTCCCTTGCGGATGCAACGCTTGAGCGTTTCCACATCCGGTTCTTCTCCCTCGAGGTATTTCTCCATCACCTCGTCATCGACTTCAACCGCTTTCTCAATGAGCTTTTCACGGTATTCCTGAGCCTGATCAACCAGGTCCTCCGGAATATCCAGCTCATCCCAGCTTGCGCCGAGGTTTTCACCACGCCAGATGAGAGCTTTCATCTTCAGCAGATCGACAACAC
>JBEGIR010000093.1 GCA_040224245.1 Puniceicoccaceae bacterium
ATGGAAAACTCTCGGGCCTGAAAAAAGAAGACCGGCGTGAAAATGCGGACGGACGTCTCAACGCCGACGATGAATATGCCAAGGAGGATTTTGCCGACTTCGCATTGTGGAAAGCCTGGAAACCCGAAGATGGTCCCAATAAGTGGGAAAGTCCCTGGGGGCCTGGGCGCCCGGGCTGGCACGTGGAGTGCAGTGCGATGAGCATGAAATACCTTGGGGAATCCTACGACCTGCACTCGGGCGGAGTGGATCTCCTGTTTCCGCACCACGAAAACGAAATCGCGCAGAGTGAGTGCTGCACGGGGAAACCGTTTGTTCGCCACTGGTTCCACCTCAGTCATCTGCTTGTGGATGGTGCCAAGATGAGCAAGTCATTGGGCAATCTTTATACGCTCGAAGACATCGAAGCCAAGGGATACACTGCTGAGGAGCTGCGTTACGTGCTGATCTCCGGGCACTATCGGCAGCAGCTGAATTTCACGTGGGAATCGCTCAACGCTGCACGCAGCGCGCTCGCCAAACTGCGTCGATTCGAATCCATCCTAAGAACTCAAACAGGGAATAGAAAACTTCCTGAAACTGAGGGATTTGCATCCTTCGAACCCGTTCTTCAGGCCATGGCTGATGATCTCAATGTGGCCAAGGCGCTTGGACGACTGTTTTCGCTGATTTCAGAGTTGGAGAGAGAACCGGGACAACTCAATCCAGAGACCCTTGCAGCCTTTGAAAAGATCAAGTTTGCATTTGGATTTCAACTCAAAGAACCCACACAACATAGCGTGGCGGTGCCTGATGAAGTGCAGCGTTGGGCGCAGGATCGATGGGAAGCCAAGCAAGCCAAAGACTGGGCACAGGCGGATGCCCTGCGCGCAAAGATCACTGAAGCTGGCTGGGTGGTAAAAGATTCGAAGGATGGTTTTGAGTTGAGTCCCGCAACCTGAGAAGGGCGATTTATCCAAACCTTATCCAAAACGGACTCATGAAGCGCATTGCGATTCTTCTCATTCGCTTCTATCAGCTCTTTTTGTCACCGTTGAAGGTATTCTTCGGTGCTGGAAATACCTGTCGCTTCACTCCGAGCTGTTCCCGCTACGCGATCGAGGCGCTCGAAATTCACGGACTGTGGAAAGGCTCATGGCTCGCGATCAAACGCATCAGCAAATGTCACCCATGGGGACCGTTTGGCTACGATCCCGTTCCACCCAAAACGGAGAAACAGGAAACACCGCCTGAGGTTTAAAGGAGGCCCCGTCAGCGATGCTCGCAGAACTCTTGTTTCGGGTTCACACCAGCACAGCATTGCTCATGAATTCGCATTCCTGGATTGACAGCTGAGATCTGCATGGCTCGCATGAGAACGATGCAAGATGATGATTTGCTCGAAAAGGGACGTGCCTACGCACAGCAGCTGACGATCTCCTCCCAGTGCCTGTCCTGCGGTATTCACTACACGGAAACCTTTGCCTGGTTCCGCGAACAGGAATTCAACTGTCCGGAGTGTGGCGGTCCGCTCGATGACACTCCCATCGTGAAGTTTGCCGAACAAGCCATTGAACGCCTGCGACGCATTCAACGAGGGGAACCCGTCGAAGATGCTCCAGAAGCGGATTCCTGACAGAAGAAAGCATCATCCCTCAATGCTACCCATTATTGAACGAGAGGCATCCCCCACTCTTCTCGCTGTTTCAGGCAGACTCTCATTCCAGCCAACCAAAATGACGTGCCCCTTCCAGAACACCTGAAGTGGATTCACCGATTGCAAAATAGACTGAATCTTCAGGAGTGTTGCCTTCTCGGATCGAATCCATCACTTGTTGTTTGACTGTTTCGGAAGTATTGCCCACCACCACGGATCGGATCGGACTCAAAAATACCTCAAGATCGTTACCCGAATCGCCGCAGAACATCAGTTGATCTGAGTTTAAGTTGTGATGATTGCTATGAAACCATTCGATGGCGAAGCGTTTGCTGACCCCTTTGGGAAGAACATCAATCAGGCCCAGATTTGAAAAGGGATCAACGCTTGCCGTCACCGAAAAGCTGAACTCACGCTGCTGGATGCGTTCGTTAACCGCACTGACACATTGCTCAAGGCGCAGTGCCTTGCATTCAAAGCTGAGCTTGTGCAAACCCTGCCGCTCTGGTGACTGCAACTGCAGTCCCGGGACATCGCTCAAGGCGTCCCCAAGTTGCTCCATCGATACTCCTCCACACAATGCGCTCAATTGTGCATCGTAGGGAGCATCACTCTCCCACTGTTGCCCCACTCGATTCCAAATGCGACTCCCAACATCAGTTATGATGCTGTGCGGGGTAGGCAGAGATTCCTTTTGAAGCACCTGCAGGACCGACTCAAGGTGACGCCCAGTGACAAACACAATCTCCCTGTCAGGCCGCTCACTCGCCGCACTTCCGAGCCTTTGCAGGGCTGCGCCATGTGCCTCCCGAGTGTTGTCAATCGGGATCAATGTGCCATCCAGGTCGGTGGTCAGCCAAAAACGTGAAGATGTTGCTTTCATATCTATTGAGGAGTTTCAGTTGAAATCGAGCGGTATAAAATTTCAGCAGCGCTGTAACCACAAGTGTTGGTAAGGTTTTAGTTCAAAGGCTCGACTAACGGTGTGCTCAGTTTGGGTGATACGGTCGATAAAATGATGCCCAGGTCCCCTGGAAATAATCGCACTGCCATCCACCTCAAGCGTTCGGTCGGAAAGATTTTGCACCACAAGGATTCGCTCACCCGAGTGTTGGCGAACGTAAGACAATGCTTCCCGTTTTCCCACATCGAAGAGCTGCATTTCCACGCCTGCAAAGGCACCGAGACTCCTGCGCGCCTCTAGCAGTTTACAAATGCGCTCATGAAGCACCTGCGAATACGGGTGCAGGCCCTTCCCCGGCTCAGGAAAAGTATCGTGCAATGCCACACGATGCACCCATCGGCTGTCCTCCCGCTTTCGCTCATCATCAACGTAGTCATAATCATTGAGCATGCCCCACTCATCCCCAAGGTAAAGCAGTGGAATACCGCCAATGCTGAGAATCACACTGTGCATCACGCAGATGCGCTCGATCGCATGGTGAGCGAGCACGGAGTCATCCTTTTCAATCGCCTGTTCGATCCCCGCAAGCGATGCCAGTGTTCCGCAGACGCGCATGTCATGGGTTTCCGGATTGTACTGAAAGGGTACCCCTTTCGCAAAACTACCCTCAAACTGCCCGCTGTAGAAGCGATTCAGAAACTGCCGATGGTCAAATGCATTGATGCCCAGTGTGGCCGCATCGGCATCATCAAAGGTCCATCCAATGTCATCATGTCCCCTGAGGTAGTTGCACCAGGAGCAGGCCTCCGGCAGCGCATGGCGGTGTTCAATGGATTTTTTGAGCAGCGAGGCATCGCGGGTGGAAATGTATTCCCACACAGTAGCCTTCAAGTGTGGGTTATAGGACAGTTGGCACTCACCCTCGTCGATGTATTTCATCACTTCATCCGGGTGCACGATCGCTTCCGACTTGAAAAGCAAAGACGGCGCTGCAATGCGTGCGATACTGTTGTAGGCCCGGATCACATCGTGGGCCTTGTCGAGGTTCTCACAACTCGTTCCCTCTTCCTTCCAGATAAATGCCACAGCATCGAGGCGCAGGATCTCGACCCCCATATTCGACAGGAACAGCATTTCCTGCATCATGCCGCGAAAGACATCCGGGTTTGCGTAGCGCAGATCCCACTGATAGTTATTAAAAGTGGTCCAGACCCACTTGTTGATTCCGTTGTGCCAACTGAAACTTCCCCGCCGAACCGTGGGAAAAATCTCCCGGACAGTTCTGTCATAGCGGTCGGGAATTTCCCGACTGGGATAGATGTGAAAGTAATCCTCATACTCGATTTCGCCCGACTGCGCACGCTTCGCCCACTCATGGTCATCTGCGGTGTGATTGAAGATGAAGTCCAGCACCAGTGAAATCCCTGCTTTTCGAAACTCCCGCGTCACCTCCTGGAGATCTTCGGTCGTGCCAAGGCGATCATCGACCCGACGGTAGTTGCTGACAGCATAACCTCCGTCATTTTCACCATCAGGCGATTTGAACAATGGCATCAGGTGAATGTAAGTGAAACCCATGGACTTCAGGTAAGGAATCTGTTTTTGCAGTCCCTTGAGATCCTTTGAAAAGAGATCAACGTAAAGCGCACCTCCCAGCATGGTTTCCCGCCGATACCAAAGCGGTTCACGCAGCCGGGCGGCATCCAGCTGTTTCATCTCTGGTGAGCGTTCGACGAAGCTCGCAAAGGCACTGAGAATTAACTGCTCAAGATGGTAGTGAAAATCGTAGTGCGTGCCGTAGAGTTTGTAGAACAAGCGAAAGAGCTCCTTCCAATGGGTCTCGAGTCGCTGCTCGAACGCATGCAAGTCGTTCTCGGAGAGCTGTTCCGATATCCCGTTACAGCTGCGATACACCTCCAGTCTGGAATGGATCCGCTGGAGTGATCGCTGTGCTTCATATTCAAACCGTTCGGGAGCAATGCTTCCTGTGTTATGCACTGGCACTGTCGTTTGGAATCACAATGTCTCCGAGGAAATGATAGTAGTCAATTCCCTCAAGAATCGCCCATGCATGTGCTCCTTTCGCAAAAAGGATGCGTCCATGGCCCTTTAGCTTGTTCAACTCTGAGCTGTGATTTGCGACGACTACACCCAGTGTCTGACCTTTCAGCATTTCCTCATCATTTCCGGAGTCACCCACAATCAGAAGTTTTTCTGGCGAGAGTCCCCAACGGAACGCAAGGTGACGAATGGCCACACCGTCTCCAGCACGAATCGGAATCACGTCCATGAAGGCACCCAACGAGACCACGAGTTTGGCACGACATCCGTTTTCCCGAAGGATGCGTCGGATCGACCCCAGCTTCGGCGCGAGATTCTCGTCCAGTGTGAAACTCACCTTGTACTGGGATTGACAGTGTTCGGGTTGAAGACGGATGCCTTCAATGGAATCGAGAACCTCCCGAATCTTGTCGGGACGCCATTCAAAATCGATGCGCTTGCTCCAGGATCGGTCATGAATCAGCTTCTCTCCATAATAGATCTCTGTGCCAACCGAACAGACCATCAAGTCCGGATTGGAAAGTCCCTTGTCCCGCAAGAGTTCGCGCGTTTCATCAAAATTGCGGCCTGTGGCGATGCCAAAACCCACGTTTTCGGGAAACTCATTGAGTCGCTGCTTAAAGGCTTCAAGCGCCTCATCATCGCCAGTCAGGGTATTGTCAATATCGGTTATCAAGATGCGATCTACCTTTGGCAATTTATTGACAATCACTGCCGGATCATAGCGATCCACCCGGCGACCTGCGAATACGTCATGCAGGTCCCTGACGTATTTCTCCACATGCACCGACCATGAGTAGGTTTTTTCAACTCCGACCTTGCCAGAGTTAGAGAGCTGCTCCCATCGCTCCGGGTCCGCGAGCACGCGCTCAATGGCTTCGCCGATGAGATCCGTATCGAGCGGATCGACCAACTCTCCATTCTGACAGGCCGCGAGAATGTCGCGGGGTCCCCCATCATTGGTCGCCACCACTGGTAGCCCCACTGCGGCAGCTTCAAGCAGGGTCAACCCAAAGGGTTCGGTGAAGGCAGGATTGACAAAAACTCCCCGCGATTCTGCAGCCCACCGGTACACCTGCGGAATTTCATCCGGCTGATGTGTTTTGGGGTAGGCAATTTTCCCATAGAGATCATACTGGTCGATGTGCATCAGCAACTCGGCGATCACGCGTTTTTTCGAGGACTCCGCGTTGAGAATATCGTCACGATTTCCTGCGATGATCACGAGATTGGCCATTTCCTTCAGCTTTTCATTTTCCCCATATGCCTTGACCAGTGACACCAGGTTTTTGCGATGATCGGCACGTGCAATGGCAAGTATCGCTGGTTTTTCCGGTTCATGCAGGAAGGAACGGATGCGATCTATCACACCACCCTCCCGGTATTCTACACGGGATTTATCAATGAAATTCTGTAAATCCACTCCGGGCGCGATCACTTCCATGCGATCTGGTTGGTAGCGCTCATAGAGCGAATACTGCTCTTCCACCTCTTGCACCGTGCTCGTGACCACCATACTGGCTGTATCCAGAGCCTGTTCCTCCGCCTCGATGCGCGTTGCAATCCGGTAACGCTCTTCGAGCTTTTCGACCGGAGTTCCCCCGGCAAGCAGGCGTTCCTTTTTTACCCGTCCCAGAGAGTGCCCTGTAAAGAGCATGGGAATCCCCAGCAGATTCGCGAGCTGCGCGCCACCATATCCGGCGTCGGCATAGTGCGCGTGAATGATATCCGGGAGGTATCCGGAGCGCCGGAAATGGTGAAGGGCCTGATCCACAAACTCCTCCAGATAGGGCCAGAGACTCTCTTTTTTCAGATACCGTCGAGGCCCGAATGGAATGCGAATGATGGTGGCCTTGTCATTGATCGATTCTTCAACCTTTGCGTAGCTTGGATCGTAGCGAGGATCCATGATTTGGCGGGTCAGCAGTTCGACCTTGGCTACATTCGGGTGCTTTGAAAGTGCTTCAGCGAGTTCGACCACATACTTGACCTGCCCACCTGTATCGGCATCCCTGCCCAGCTCCATGTCATCATAACGAATCAGACCATGGAGAGAAATCAGGGCGATTTTCAATTCACTTTCTGAGTCGGAGTTATCGTCTGTGGTTTGAGATGATTCCGTTGCTTCTTGCATGATAATTGGGTTGTTGAAGGATTAAACAAGATCGTAAAAGGCCTGATCACTTGAGGTTGCCCCACGGATCGTGCAAACCTTGCCTGCAAAGGCACTTGCCCGCTTTAAAATGTCCTGGGGACGCAGCTCCAGTTGAATTCCCAAGAGGCAAACCGAAGCAAAGGCATCACCTGCTCCGACAGTATCCACCATCGGCTCACCAAGATGAGCGGGGACCCCGATCAGCCCCAAACGATCTTCATACCAGTACGCGCCCTCTTTGCCACAGGTGAGAATCAGAGTCCTGATTTCAAAACGCTTCGCAAATGCTGCCACTTGTGCTTCCATGCGTTCCTTGCTCAGGCGTTCACCGCTGAGCTGTTCAAACTCCTCATCATTGACTTTCAGATAATGGACCCCAGTCAGCAGCGCAGCAAAGCGCTGCGCATCAAACCACGGTTTGCGGATGTTCACGTCAACGAACACCGGTCCCTTCCACTGTTCTCGGATGGAGCGAAGAGACTCCATGGACGCATCGCTGCGCACGGCAAGACTCCCGTGGTAGAGTATGCTGTCAGAGTCATAACTCAGAATTGCCGGAACCTTGATCTGATCCATTGCGGTGTTCTCGACAATCGTGTAGCTCGGAGCACCTTCATCCAGTTCCACCTGCACGGTAGAGGTTGCATGCTCGGGGGTGTGTTGAATACCGTGAACAGCCAACCCCCAGTTGAGGGCCATTTCCTTCAGCTCTGCCCCCATCGCATCCTGTCCTACCGCGCTGACAAAAAACGGCGATGCGCCAAAGGCCTGAAGGTTCCAGGCTACATTAAACGGTGCCCCTCCGGGTACCTTTCGTCCGTCGGGGAAGCAGTCGTAGAGCGCTTCTCCAAAAATCACTATCGGTTTGTTTGAACTCGTCATAAAACTATTCAGTGGAACCCCGATACCCATCGGGAGGTTTCCAAATGCAAGAATTCCTAGATCGGTCACACTATACCACAACCGAGCAAGCTCGCAACCCTCATTGCCCGGCATGCTTGAAGCGATCCCGATTTCCTTCCTTGTGCATTGCTCTCAATTGCGAGTCATTGTCTTGAATTGAGGGAATCACATGCGTATCTCTGAGACAGAACCATTAGAGCGTAGCACCGGGTTCAGGTTTTCAAAAAATGCGTCAAATCATTCCATTTTTTCGATCTTGAGTTAACTTCGAGTCGATGTCGCCGAGCATCATACTCAAGCACTCCGATATGCCAATAACAGTCATCACCATGACAGCTACACTCCAATGCTCATCCTTCTTTCCAATCGTCGCAAACGATGGAAGCGAATTACCGCGCAACTAAAAATCCTGCCAATCCGATCCTACGTCTCTCTCCAAACTGCGTCCGACCCACTCTCCAATGAACGACATCCACAAACAACTGAAGCCTCAGCCGAAGCTCAGTGCGGTCGGAACTACCTGTCCTCTTCGACTGCTGATCGTCGAAGACAATCTCATGAACTTGCGAGTTTTGAACCAGATCCTGAACCGCATGGGATTTCAACCGGATATTGCAAGAGACGGAGCAGAAGCAGTTGAGGCAGTTCGGCGTCAGAGCTATGACATGATTTTCATGGACCTGCAGATGCCAGTGATGGATGGATTTTCGGCAACGCGCGCAATCCATTCGCTTTTGGGAAGCCGTGCGCCCTGGATCGTTGCATTTACCGCCAACGCCCAGCAGCCTGTACAAATTGCATGCAAGGAGTGTGGCATGAATGATTTCATTTCCAAACCCGCAACACCCCGCATCATCGAAACAGCCATTCGCAAAGCATTCCAGTCACTCACGGACTCTCCCGATTAACTGGCAGATCCTCTTCCCTTTCCACTGTGTTGTGCAGCACTTCGGTGGGCTTCTCCACGTCCGTGATGCTGCCCCATGAATCCGAACAGTGAACCACAGCAAGCACCCAGAAGGTGCGCCAGTTGGGAAATATTGTCATCGCGAAAGATGGCCATGAGTTCATTGCCCAGATAAAACAGGCAGACCAATACAAACGTAAGCGGGATGGAACCTCGGCGGGAGTTGGCGAGGGAACCCAGCAGGATCATCATGAATGCAATACCGCTGGCTCCCATCAGGGCCGAAGGAAAAAATACGGCATGTACGATACCTGTCACCAGAGTCGTCACCAGAATCATCACTGCCAGGCGAACACTCCCATATGTTCTCTCAACCAGTGGACTCACCAACAGGATGATCGAAAAATTTCCGGTAAAATGCGCCCAGGATGCGTGTCCAAGCGGGTAGGCAATCAGCCGGAGCAGTGAGAAGGGATCCTCCAGAGCAAGCGGACCATACACGCTGAAAAAATGTCGCTGCGTTTCTCCTTCGCTCATTACATTGAGCGCGCTTGCGGCCAGCGCACAAAAGGTCAGAATCAAGGTCACCGGTGCATTAAAACCAATCTTCATGCTTGGGACACAGTGAGTCAACAAACCCCTTGCGGGTCGAGCCTTCAAATGAATTTTGTGTTGCTCTGGGATTCAAGTCTGGAGGCAGCGGATCAACTCCAGCTGCGGAAAACCTTGTCATTTGACTGGCGTTTCGCCACAAAATGGATGCTCGTCACCCACCAATACTTGTTTCTGCCTACCGACATTCATCTCCCATAAGTTTCACAGATTCATGCACACTTACCTGCAGTTGCTCGAACAAGTCAAATCCACTGGAAAACGCCGAACAGACCGTACTGGCACCGGGACCATTTCCATTTTTGGTGCCCAGGCGCGATTTGATCTGCGAAATGGATTTCCACTGCTGACGACCAAAACACTGCACCTGAAGTCCATCATTCATGAACTGCTCTGGTTTCTTTCAGGAAATACAAACATCCAATATCTCGCAAAGCACAACGTTCACATTTGGGACGACTGGGCCTACGAGGGTTATCGGAACAGTGCTGAATTTGATGGTTCGAGCATGCGGGAGTTCAGCAAGCGCATCGCAGCAGATGATGATTTTGCCCGGAAGTGGGGCGACTTAGGGCCAGTATATGGCAAACAATGGCGTCGCTGGACAGGGCACGACGGAAGGGAAATCGATCAGATCGCCTATGCAATTGACCAGATCCGCAACCAACCGGACTCGCGACGCATCATTGTCAGTGGCTGGAATGTGGCAGACCTGCAGGGGTTGATTCATGGGAAACGCTCTGCCCCACCCCTCTGTCACACGATTTTTCAGTTCTATGTCGATGAGGGAGAACTCAGCTGCCAGCTATACCAGCGTAGCGCCGATCTCTTCCTTGGTGTTCCCTTTAACATTGCATCCTATGCGTTGCTCACACGAATGATTGCGCAGGTCTGCGACCTGAAACCCGGTGAATTCGTTCACAGCTTTGGAGATTTGCACCTGTACCTCAATCATCTGGATCAAGTCGAAGAACAGTTGTCCCGCACACCGCGCCCAAGTCCGCAATTGCACATCAATCCCGCGATCCGCCAGATTGACGACTTTCGATTTGAGGATTTTGAGCTGAGGGACTACGATCCTCATCCTGCCATCAAGGCACCGATTGCAGTCTGAGCTATTTGGTGTCAGATTCACTCACGCCGATTTCGCGCAGCAGTTTTCCGAACTTTGGCAGTTTTCGAACTCTAGCCAAGTCTTCATCCTTCAACATCCACTCAAAGTCGGAATAGCCGAGCTGTATCGATTGCTTGAGCATGTCCAGGGCATCGTCAGGTTGGCCCACCAAAGCGAGGCTGCAGGCAAGGTTGTAGTGAACCATCGGATCACTGGGACGCGCTTTTGACAGGCGCAAATCCATCGAAAGCCCTTCTTCGATACGCCCTACCCGAGTATACAACTGTGCCAACAGCTCCATCACACGCGCATCATTGCTGTTTCGACGGTCCAGCGATTCATAAAAGGCAATTTCAAACTGATAACGCTCGCGATCCATAGAGTTTTTCGGCAATTCCTCAAGCGGAACAACCACGCACCTTTCACCGGAGCGGAGTGGGTTCGAGTTCGGTTTCAGGATCACGCTTTCGCGCTTCGATCTGCAGGCGCTGTGAGACTAACTGCAAGCCCAGTTTTTCAGTAACGGCCCGCCCATACCATTCCATAAAGGGTGCGTCCACTTCGATGATGCGATCCGTATCCACACAGATCACCTGGGCCTTGAACGTCGTCGCATTGCGATTCGACATGTAGTATTTGTAGTCTTTTCCGATGTCGACCTCCTTCACCAATCCGCTCTCAGTAAGGATGGGAAGTGTGCGATAAACCGTTGCCCTCGAGATGGATGCATCGAGCGAACGCGATTGCTCCAGCAAGTCTTCAGCAGTATAGTGATCGTCCGAATAGAAGGCTGCCTGAAAAATCGCAATGCGTTGGTGAGTTACACGCAGACCTTTGGTCGACAGAAACTTGCGAAAGATTTTCCACGAATCGGAATTCTGGATTTCTTGAAAACTGGGCTTGGCAGAATCACTCATTATTCTCAAATGAGACTCAATTGATACCGCAGTATCAGCAATTGTCAATGCGCATGAACTCCGGTGTTGCATCCGGATTGCAGGCCCCCTGAGTTTTAGCCCAAAAACCGGTATGCCGGGGATCAGAACCCATTATGCTATCGTTACCGAAGGACGATCTTTCCAGAGTGCTTCCAGTGCGTACTGGTCGCGCGTGTCCGGGAGAAACAGATGCACCACAAATGCATAAGCGTCGAGTACCACCCAGCCGCTTGCAGGATCTCCGTCAATCATTCCCGTTGCCTCCGAAGATTCTTTCAGAGTCGATTTTGCATTCTGCGCCATCGCGCGAAGCTGTGGAGATGATGCGCCCGTCGCGATGACGTAGTAATCGGTGATGGTGGAAACGCCCTTGACGTCGATAACCGTCAAATCAATGGCTTTTTTATCCAGCAGAGCCTCGCAGCAAGCCAATACAGGTGCGGGAAGCTGTTCATTCTTGAGTGATGATGGCATTCAGTTGTGAAAATGAGAGGGGGTTGCTGTTGTTCAGGTCCCCAGTTGATATAACTCGTGATGTTCCATATGGGCATTCACGTCAGGATGCAAGAACATGTAGACGGGAAGTCCACTGGCAATCCGTTCCCGAATCTCGGTTGAGCTGATGAGAATCTCATGCATGTCCACCTGTTGCAGAGACAGGTGCTGCACCGCTTCCGGGATTTGCTGCACGAAGCCTGGACGCCTGAACACGACGATCTGACAAAGGGCTGCAAGTCGCTCCACATCTTTCCACAAATGCAATGCTCCCAACTGATCCGCACCAATCAACCAATAAAAATCGGCATCTGGATGCAGTCGCTGCAACTGTTCGACGGTATGCACACTGAACTGCGACTTGCCGGAAGCTACCTCAATGTCACAGCATCGAAAGCGAGGGTCCTGTGCCACCATTTTGGTCACCATCGCGACACGCTGCTCGGGAGGAACATGGCTTCGATCTTTGTGCGGGGATAGAAAAGTAGGCACAAACCACACCTCATCCAGCCGCAGGCCTTCGTAGGCATCCTGCGCCAAGGTGAGATGACCCAGATGAGGCGGATCAAACGAGCCGCCTAACAGTCCGATGCGTCGTCGAGCAGGTTCCACAATACACGGGCATTATTCGAGGAAGAGCCATGCTTTCAAACCCAAAACGTTTCATCAACTCCTCGCTTGCCTCCCGAGCAGAAATCGATCATGCGTGAAATCTTTCGCAACTTCAACCCAACCACAGAGACATGTTCAACCCTCTCTCAAGTTTCATGCTTTTACTCAAAGGCGCGGTGATTGGCGTCGCCAATATCATTCCCGGAGTTTCCGGTGGCACAATGGCGGTGGTGCTGGGAATCTATGATCGTCTGATCGATGCGATCAGTGGCGTGCTCACCGACTCCTCCAAACGCTTTGCACACCTGCTCCTGCTTGTATTGATTGGGGTTGGTGCACTGATCGGACTTAAGCTTCTGGCACCCCTGATCACCTTCGCACTCGAACATCATCTCGAACTCACTCTCCTGTTTTTCATGGGACTGATCACGGGATCCCTTCCTGCAGTGATTCGACTTTCGGGGGTGAAATCCATTTCACTCAAAGATATGCTGGCGCTTGCCTTTGGCATGGTGCTCGTGCTCGCCCTCGGAGCTTCCCCAGCGTCCAAAGACGGCTTGGGGCTTTCTCCCGATTCCATCAGCTGGGTAACGCTGCTGATCAGCGGAGTGCTTGCGGGCGGTGCCATGATTGTGCCGGGAGTCAGTGGTTCCCTGGTTCTCGTATTGCTGGGAACCTATCCGGTAATTTTGCGGGCAGTCGACAAGCTGGAGCTTCAGGTTCTTGCGATTGTCGCCATCGGTTGCGGCCTTGGAGTGCTGTTTTTTTCGATCCTCATCCGCTGGTTGTTGCAACGGTTTTCAAACGCAACCCACAGCTTCATTTTCGGACTGGTGGGAGCGTCTGTCATCATCCTTTTCAGGGGATTTCCCAGCGTTGAATTTGGCGTGATCTGGGGGGGGCTCTGCTTTCTCACCGGGGCGGGTGTTGCCCATGCATCCGGCATGGTTTCAAAACCCAAGTCCATTTGACCCATCCTGGAATATCAACTGAAGCTTCAGGGCTGCGCTCGAGATTCAAACTCCTGGAAGCACGTCACAGACCGGACCTCACGACTCCAGTTCCAGTTTTTCGATCATGCTTGTCCATCGGGAGACCGATGCAAAGGCCTGAACGACTGCAACAGAGGCATGAGCTTTTCCTTCGGATCGTTCACGCGCCATTGCCAGAATGCGATCACTCAAATCGCAGGAAAGGGCACCATGCTCATCAGTTGCTGCTTCAAAGAGACTCTCCAACGTGCGATCACTGAGGTAATGCGTCACACCATCAGAACAGAGTAGAAACGCATCACCCGGTTCGACCTTGCATCGCTCCACCTTCAACTCAGCTGCGGTTTTTCCGGTTCCGCCGAGCAACTGGGTGAAATTCCGGTTTCCCGGATAATTCACAAGCTTCTCTGGGGTGATTTTTCCTTCTTTCACAAGCGCCCATGCCTCGGTATGGTCTTCGGTCAACAACTGAAGCACCTGACCAGAATACCGGTAGATGCGCACGTTGCCTACATGTGAGTAGAGCAGGTATTTCTTAGTAAACCACAATGCGCCGATGCTGCTCACCATTCCACGTCCAGCATCCTCAGTCTCCGCCAATTGCAACAGTAATTCATTGGATCGTCGAAGGCCATCGTGCAGTGAACGCACCGTATCATTTTCATCGAAGTCCGAAACATCCGGTTTTTCAGCAAGCATGTCGGCGAATTCGAGATTGCATGCTTCCGCGCAATCCATCGCACGCGGCTGGTCCTCACCGCCATCACAAAGTGCAATCAGAAGACCTTGACTGGAATGCACCGAGTCCCGACGCATCAATTCCGATCCACGCTTATGAAGCTGATTTCCATAAAAAACGGACAAATAATCCGTTCCGGTCGCATTTGCACTGCCCGGTCGTGCCGCAAGACTGTATTCCAGTTTCAAATTGTGACGATTTCTCCACAATTATCGTATCGAATCACGAATACTTTAAATGAGTTTTTCTCCATTTAACGTCACTGGCCACCTTTTCCCATCTGGCAGAACATGATCGAATCTTTTTTCATTGTCGCTATCCCGGAATTTCCTCATCTTGCCAGATCTGGAAATTAAGTGCCCGAGTGGCGGAATGGTAGACGCTGAGGACTTAAAATCCTTTGCCTGCAAAGGCGTGTGGGTTCGAGTCCCACCTCGGGCACCATTAGCTACCCTTCACCTCCTTATTAGCCGAAATTCATAAAGGCAGCTGATCGATTTATGGATTGAAGTCTCACTTCTTAATGACACTTTTTTGTCATTAATAGCAAATGTGAGCGTATGGAATGACAACACAAAGGGGAATCCTGTGGATTCTGGGAGCAGTTACGCAATGGAAGCGGAGTTCCGACATCCATAAGCTACAGCTGCTAAACCATTCTCTAACAATGGAAATGATATGAATCAAAACCTCATCGACGTCTCTTACGAAGAGCATCTGCAAGCCTACTTGTCCTCCAAAGACACCCTGTTTCAGAGTGTTCGCAAACGCGATGGACGCACGGTTCCCTTCAGCCCGGCTGCGATTACCAAGTCACTGTTGGCCGCCGGTCGCAGCACTGGAGAATTTGGTGAAGAAATTGCCCGAAAACTCACCATCCGCGTCATCGAATACGCTAGCAATTTTGTTCAGGATGCTACCCCCTCTGTCGAATCCATCCAGGACGTAGCGGAGGAGGTGCTGTTGCAATCCCCTTTTCGCAAAACAGCAAAGGCCTACATCATCTACCGCGAACAGCATGCCCGCATGCGCCAGATCGCATCCGAAGCGGACGTCGACAAGGTCGACCAATACATTTCCAAGCTCGATTGGAACGTAACCGAAAACTCCAACATGAGCTATTCCTTACAGGGATTGAATAACTACCTCTCCAGCGCAGTCAGCAAGGGGTATTGGCTCAATAAAATCTACCCACCCACGATTCGTGAAGCCCATGAGAGCGCTGATTTTCATATTCACGACCTCAACCAGCTCAGCGTCTACTGTGTGGGCTGGGATTTGCTGGATCTCATCAAGACGGGTTTTAAGGGTGCATCTGGCAAACTCGAGGCAAAACCTCCAAAACACTTTCGCTCTGCGCTGGGGCAGATTACAAATTTCTTTTATACGCTGCAGGGTGAAGCTGCAGGCGCTCAGGCATTCTCCAATTTTGATACCCTGCTCGCTCCTTTTATCCGTTACGACAAGCTCGATAAAGATCAGGTCAAACAGTGTCTCCAGGAGTTTATTTTTAATATCAATGTGCCAACGCGTGTCGGTTTTCAAACCCCCTTCACAAACGTTACCCTTGATTTGATTTGCCCGGAACACTACGAGAATCATCCCGTCATCCTTGGAGGGCAGATGCAGCCCGAAACCTATGGAAAATTCCAGGATGAAATGAATCTTTTCAATGCTGCATTCTTCGAAGTGATGGCTGAAGGAGATGCGAAGGGGCGCATCATGACCTTTCCGATTCCCACGATTAACCTGACCCGGGATTTTGACTGGGAGAACCCTAACCTGGATGGCCTTTGGGAAATGACTGGAAAATACGGCGTTCCCTATTTCTCGAACTTCATCAATTCGGATATGGATCCATCGGACGCACGCAGCATGTGCTGCCGTCTGCGCATCGATAACACGGAACTCGAAATGCGCGGTGGTGGACTGTTTGGTGCCCATCCGCTCACGGGATCGATTGGCGTGGTCACCATCAACCTTGCCCGCATTGGCTACACTGAAGGCTCTGAGTCTGCCTTCAAAGCAAGACTCGTGCGCTTGATGGATCTCGCCAAAGACTCATTGGAGATCAAACGCAAGCTTTTGGAAAGACTCACCGATGCGAATCTCTATCCTTACACTACGTTTTACCTGCGCGCCATGAAAGAACGCTCGGGGAAATACTGGAACAACCATTTCAGCACCATCGGTCTGCTGGGAATGAATGAGGCCTGCCTAAACCTGCTTGGGTGCGACATCGGAACTGAAAAAGGCCAACAATTTGCTACGAATATCCTCGATTTCATGCGTAACCGGTTGCGCGAGTATCAGGAATCGACGGGAAACCGCTACAATCTGGAGGCCACTCCGGGAGAATCGACAACCTATCGATTTGCGTTGGCAGACAAGAAGCGCTACCCCGCTATCCGGGTTGCCAATGAACAGGAGGTGAGGTCCGGTGGTGCTCAGCCCTATTACACCAACAGCAGCCACCTCCCCGTCAATTACACCGACGATCTTTTTGAAGCACTGGACTTGCAGGATGAACTGCAAACCAAATACACTGGAGGAACTGTCGTTCATCTGTTCCTTGGAGAACGCATTGAGAACCCCCGGGTCGTTAGAAATCTGGTCCGCAAGATCGCATCCCAGTATCGCCTCCCCTACTTTTCACTGACTCCCACGTTCAGCATTTGCCCCGAACATGGGTATCTCGAAGGCGAACAGAAAGTATGCGCGCACTGTGGCAAAGAAACAGAAGTATACTCCAGGATTGTAGGCTATCTTCGACCCATTCAGCAGTGGAATCCGGGAAAATCTGCCGAGTTTGAAGACCGTTCAACCCTCAAATTTGCATCTCAAACCATGCAAAATGACATCAAGGGGAGTTCCGATAGTGTTGGATCAACGCAACGCGAAACCGCATAAGGTGCATTCCTAAACCTAAAACCGTCAGCTACAAGTCACCATGCGTATCGGAGGTTTTCAGAAAGTCTCATTCATCGACTTTCCTGAAACCATCGCCAGTGTCGTCTTTACCCAAGGCTGCAACTGGCGATGCCCCTGGTGTCATAATCCTCGCCTCGTGTATGCGGATCAGTTTGAAGATCCCATACCGGAGGCGTTGATTCTGGAATACCTCAAATCCCGAATCGGACAAGTTGAAGGTGTCGTCGTTTCAGGCGGAGAACCTACCCTGCACACAGACTTGGGAGAGTTCATGGGAAACATCCGAAAACTCGGACTCAAAACCAAGCTCGATACCAATGGCAGTCATCCTGAACACCTGAAAACACTGCTGGATGCAAACCTGCTCGATTATGTTGCAATGGATATCAAGAGCGCTCCGGAAAGCTACAACCGGCTCACTGGAGTAAAGATCGACATGACAAAGATCGTGCGCTCCATAAACCTGATTCAGCAATCCAACATCGCCCATGAATTCCGGACCACTCGGGTACCACATCTGCACAGCAAAGAGGACTTCGTTGGAATCAAAAAACTCATTGGTGAGCTCGATTGTATTCGCATTCAAGAGTTTGCCAAAGCGGGTGTTTCCATGGATTCGGCAAACTGCAAATGAGTGAGAGTCACAAGACTCAGTTCGATTCCGACCCCTGAGTGGGTTCGAGCGGCTTGATATCAAAATCACCGGGATGCTCCCCGGGGATGAGTTCGAGCCACTTTTCATCGGAATAGCGATAAACTCTGGGAAAAATCCCGGCGGCAAAGTAACTCCAGTCGAGTTGCTCATGCCACACCCACAGTGCATCGGGTTGCAGTGGGCGAATGTGGATCCATCCCAAGTCCGAGTGAAAGAGCATCGGATAGTTTGCATCACTGATCCACCCAAGCCAATCCACCCATTTCCATCCCGCCTCGTTTTCAGGAAGATGATGAAATGGATTTTCGGAAAGCACAGGATCTCCGGATTCGATCACCAGCTGACTCCCATACTGTGGCATCTCGAATGGAGCTGGGGTTTGCTCGAACCGATGAGGGACGAGCAAAGCTTCGGATTCTGAATCAACCCGAAAGCGCTCCCGATACGCCGGAGAGGAAAAGATGGCCTCGACTTTGGATTTGAAATCGAGATTCAGCAACGGTTCCATGCTGTCCGTGTCCGGTTGTTGCTTCAGCAAAGCCCGGACCAAAAAGGCTGCATCGTCGCGACTTGAAACATCCGGTAAATCGTAGATGTAGTCTTGCATCCCGATGCGATCATTTCGGACAAATGCTGCTGTGAATGCCGCAAGGTTGCTGGACTCCAGCAAACGATTGCTTGCCTGTACGGTTTGCTGGAGAGTGGGTTCTTTACCAAATCGGTTTGTGAACAGGTGCTGAAAATGTTTTCTCCGCTGCGTATCTGATTCCAGCACGGGTAGTTCTCCGAATCGATTGCGAAAGCGATCACTTTCGTAGAGTCTGCTGATCGTTGCATGCAAATCCGCATGAGACACCTCACTGCTTTGTGGCAGATCAATGCTTCCCTGCCCCATTTGGAAATGAAGTGTATAGGAACCCGTCTGTGCACCCCAGCCTGCCACCGACAGGTAATAGACTCCGGGTGAAAGTACGTGCTGCATTGCAAAATTGAAAAAAGTTCCGGAATCATCATCCCGGTTCAATTGCATGCGCTCATTGTTGAACAATGTGCCAATCGTATCGAGTGGCCCGGAACTGTAAAGCGTGACGACGCTTTCCTGATCCAACTGAAAACTATAATAATGCGAAATTCCCGCATGCTCCAGCACACCCGAAATCATTCCTGAATCCACATCGATCACAGTGGCACGCTCAAAGCTGGTTCCTGCAGAGTGCGTTGGATTCAACTGTGCCTCAGCAGTCTCATCGGTGCGCAGCATCTCTGCAAAGTCCTGAGGAGAGGGCCATTCTTCGAAGATTGCCTGATAGGCGTTTTGAGAGTGAAGCAAGTTCTCAAATTCCCGGTTTTCCGATAGAGCTGCGGCCACCTCTGCTCGATCCATACTGCCAAACTCCAAGAATTCCAGATATCGATTCATCTCGGCATCCGTTGGTCCTCGAAGAAAAAAATCCAGGTAGAGCTGGGTGAGAAAATCCCGATCCCGTTCCAGGGGATCAAATTGCGATCCCTCCACTTGCTCAGGTGGAACTGCATAGACCGTCAGCTCAGCTGGGACTGACAGGTATCCCTGGTCATCAACCGCAATGGCTACCATGCGATAGATGCCCGGAGTCGCAATCGTGAAGAACTCCGACTGAAAGGGATAGCTTTCATCAATTTCGCCATGTCTTGCTCCATTGATCTCAAAATGCACCTGCTGTACGACACCGTCCGCATCCTGCGCGTCCACTTCCATATACAAGGTGTCACCAACCTCAAAGACAGCTTCATGCACGGGATGTCGAATGGAGATGGTCGGACGCTGCCACTGTGGGTCCTTTACTTGCACGGTCACTTCTGCACGTTCGGAGCGGTTCCCCTGATCATCCACTGCAACCGCTGCAAAGCGATAGTGGCCCGCGCTCCCAAAGCTGTAATCATCCACGACAAATGGATAAGACGTCACCGGGTCTCCCAAGGGCCTGCGGTTTGCAAAAAACTCCACTTGTCGCACGTTTCCATCGGTGTCATTTGCGCGGGCAACCAACTGAATCGTGTCGCCCGTTTGAAAAATGGAGTTTGGTGTCGGTTGTTCAAGCTCCACGGTGGGTCGCACTCCTCGCATCGAAGTAACCGTCACGGAAACGGGGATGGAATCTGTCACCTGCCCGTTGGTGCTTTGGACGCGTGCTGTGATGTGATAAAGTCCGCTCGCTTCGAATTGATAATCCAACTCATAAGCTCCCTGCGCATGCACTCCGTGCCCAATCTGAACCTGATTGATCCAAAAACTGACGGACTCAACCAACCCCTGTCCGGCGGTCGCGCTGGCACGCAAGCGAACGACATCCCCCGCTTCCCAAAATGAACCGTGGGACGGGTTCAGAATGGCCGTAGCAGGAGGATTTGCCTCCGTGATGATCACCTCGACCCCAGAACTCTGGTAGCTGGCTCCAGTCACACTGTCCACAACGCGAACCTGGAGAAAGTAAGTTCCGGGAAAGGCAGGTGTCCAGTTCGCGCTGAAGGGGCCGTCTTGAGTTTGACTCCCTTCTGTATGAGCGATGACATTTCCATTGACGCGAAACTCCAGCAATCCGACGCGCTCCCGCCCACCACCCTGCCCTGCAGCAAGAGCGATGAGGGGAATCTGGGAACCTGCCGGATAGGTGGCACGCTCTCGGGGAACCAGCAGTTCTGCATGCGGACGGTCATCTGTTGCCATCACCTCTACTGGCTCCGAGGCCCAACGCATCCCATACTGATCCGTGACAATGGCCACCAATGTGTGCGGTCCCGGTCGCAAGGGTGTCCATTCAAATCGAAAGGGAAATGTCACATCCATCGGTTCGGATGAGTCAACCCGCTGCCCGTCGACAAACAGAGTAACCCCTCGGACCACTCCGCTTCGACTGGAGGTGTCAACATTCACCCATTGCACAATTCCGGCCTGCACACTTCCACCCGGAGAGGGGTCGAGAATCGTCACACTGGCAGGTTCATGAAAATCACTGCTGACCACTTGCAGTGTGATCGGCTGGGAAACGGTACTCTGCCCATGCGGATGCATTGCCCTGGCCCGGATTTGCCAGAGTCCGCTCGAAGGTGGCTCGTATAGCACACTGTATGGAGCCGTCGAGTCGCGGGAACCTGCGATCCTGCGATAAGTGCTTTCTCCCTCCCTTCGAAATTCGAATTCCACAGCGTCGACCCAGCGATCTTGAAAAATCGCTGATGCCCCCAGGTAGAGTCGACTGCCCAAGCCCGCTAAGGTTTGGTCCGCAGGCTCAATCATCGCGAGACCAAACACTGAAATGGATCGTTCGACGGAATCCAGCATTGAACCATCTACTCCATAAACTCTGACTTCAAAACGAATGGATCCCGGAGTTGGGAATTCCAAATGGAGCGTTCCTGATGGGTCTGATCCCTGCGCAATGACTTGCTCATCCAGTATGACAACGGCCTGGTGAAACTGGCCATCTGGAGGCAGCGTATGACTTGAGAAATATTCCAGCTCGACCTCGACTCCGGCAGTGGCAGAAGTGGGTGCTTGCACCAGCAGGTCGCCATGGGAGCGAAGAGCAGCCAGGCAAAACAACAAACAGGAAAAGGATCGGAAAAAGACAGCTTTCATGACGGGAGGCAGGGATAGGGATTCACTGGGGTTCCGGCTCTGCTGAGGCACGATTGACCCCACCACCCGGGGTGTGCACCGTAGGGTTTTGATACATGGCGTTGGCATCCACTGACGGAAACGCCTGCTTGATCGCTCCTCCTCCAGGACCGATAAGGTTTGCTGTCACAAAGATCAGTAGATTGCGTTTTCGCGAGGTATTGCCTTCGGATCGAAACAGGCGCCCCAGCCAAGGAAGATCTCCCAGCAGCGGCACTTTGTCGTCCACAAACTTGATCTCCTCCCGCGTCAACCCTCCGATCACCACGGTTGCGCCATCATAGATAGTGACTTCAGTTTTAACGCTGCGGGTAGAAAAAATGGGTTGATAAAATCCAGAGGGAACCGTCGCCGTCAGATCGCCGGAAATCGCAACAGACGGTCCTCCATACTCCACAAATCCCTCAAATTCGGTCACCTTTGGCTGCAAGAGCAGGCTGATGTTGTCGTTGTCTTCCACCGTTGGCGTCACCTCCATTTCAACGCCCACATTTCGCACGACAAAATCATGGGGTGTGCCTGCCGTAATCGCTACCGCACCTCCACCTCCGCCAGCGCTGGTTGCCGATGCCACACTGCTCGAAACCTCTGCCCGAATGTCGCTGTACCGCTCTGGGTAGCGCATCTCCTGTGCGACGGTGATGTTCGCAGTTTTGCCCGAGAGCACTGTCAGTCGGGGCGCACTGAGAAGATCGCTGCCCTCCTTGCGCGAGAGCGCACGAATGATGACACCAATCTCGGTTTCACCCAGAATGTTCACTGCATTGAGGATGCCACCTGAAATGGATTGGGCAAAATCCAGAGCCTGAGGAATCGTGGGAGCATTAAACTCGGTATTCAGCTGTCCACCCACAAAATTTGGGGCCGTGATGCGAATCCCCTGGGAACTCTGATTGAGCGCAAATGCTTCGGCGAGTGAGCGGTTTTGGCTTCCAGCCTGCACGTCGTAGTGCTCGACGGGTTTACCAGTTTCCCCCATTACCGGATTTCCAGATGAATCAAAAACCGGGGTGCCTGCGCCATTGACCATCCACTGAAATCCCAGCTCATCCAAATCCTGCTGCTGCACTTCCAAGAATTTCGCTTCAATTTCCACTTGTCGGGTTTTTTCGTAACGACGCAAAATATTGCGCATGCGTTCAAGATTACGAGAGGTTTGCGTGACGATCAACTGCGTTCCATCAAAGGCCAGGCTCGCCCCACGTATTCCCTGGAATTCCACTCCCGCACGCTGAAAAAATCCGCGAAGGGTGGATTCCTCCTCACTACTTGGAGTCGTGTCTCCGCTCACCGAAGCGGAATCAAATGGATTATCCGGCACAGACGCATTGCCCAGGCTGCCTGCCCCACCGGTCAATCGAATGACTGTCGCCCGTGAAACCGGGAAAAACTCGGTCAACAGATTGGCCGCTCCATCGGGTCCGTCAGTCGGCTGCACAAGGATCGCCTCATCCACAATATCAAACTGAAAATTCACTTGTTGGGTGACAAACTGTAAAATCTTTTCCAGCGACAGGTTCCGCAGACTGATGCTCACGCGCGGATTGCTGCGTGTGTTTGGATCAAAGAGCGGCACAATATTCACACCCTTGCGCGTGGGATCAGTTTCCACACGGTCAAACTCCACGGACAGTTCAGACAAGGTTTCAATCACTGCGGTCAATTCGATATTGGAAAAATTCACCCTTGGAATCTTGATTTGCCGAATCTTGGCAATCAGAGGATTCACTCGGGTTTCCCCATCGAGCCGATTTCCTTCGGGAGAAAAAATCCGTGGGCGCTGCCAGGAGCGATCCACTTCATTCAGCATTTCCTGTCGGGTCTTTTCACGATTTAGGAATGCATTCTCAGCAAGGGATTGCTGAATTCTGAGTTGAAACATTTTCGCGTCTGGGTGATCCGGGAAGCGGCGTTCCAGTTCCTGAAACGTGCTCAGGGCTCCTTCAAAATCTCCACCCAGATACTGAAACCTGCCCTTTCGCAGCAGTGCTTCACCCGCAGGACTCAACTGCGCATTACCAGAAAATTCTTGCTCCGCTGGTTCATGCCGTACTGTTCGTGCTGCTCGGGGCATCGGAGTGGAGTCAGCATTTTCCCTTTCAACAGCGATGACCTCTTCCAGAAGCTCACTGACGGCATCCGGCGAAAACGCTTGCGGTTCATCCGAATGAACAGGACTAATCGAATCGTGCAATACATGCAGACTCCTGTCTTCCGGATAGCGCGCTTTGTAGGCGTTCAGCAGTTCTGCAGCCTCAACCATTGCTCCTTGATCACGCAATCGCATGACCTTGGCAATGGTTTGAATTTTTTCCGAATCGGAGGGTTGCTCTATTGTAACAGGCGAACCGAGCACATTGCCAGCCAGCAGCAGGAAAAGGATCAATGCGAAACGGAGGAAGTGATGGTCATTCATGATGGGCAGGTGCAGTGAGGATAAACTCTTGTTCAACCGCTGAATGCAGATCGATGACCCTGCATTCAAATGCGATTTCCGGAGAATCATGGGTTCGAATCCAGGTGATTTCGTAACTTCCAACTGTTACAGCTGTGTTTTCCTTGTGAATTTCGAAGTCCTGCTCACCCAGCTTGAGCTGAAGCACTGGCTCGGGCGAATGCGTGATCGATCCCGAATGCAATGGAATCTCGCTTCCGTCCGCTCGTCTCAGTATCAATTGAGCTTCCCGCGTAACGGTCCCCGTTTCACTGGCAGAGCGACCCATGGACAATGCAACCATGTGATAATCTTCGCCAATGGGAGCTCCTTGTTCGAAGCGAATCCGGTGAGTCCGACCCGTTCGCCGGTCTTCAATCAGCAACACAGCAGCTGACAGTGATCCATTTGCCTCTTCCACAAATCCGACCAGCTGAAACTGAAACTCCGGGTAATAAAAACCCTGAAGGTTGAGCACGACTGGAGGTTCGGAGTTTTCAAATTGAAAGGCTGTCGGTTCAAAAATTCCCGTGAGCGGATTTCTGAAAATACGCGGTGGAGTGAAGAGGTCATACCACCATTGCCCTTCGAGCGGAGCAGTGGGTTCCCTCCACACCGGATCTTTCTGAGATTTTGCAGAAAGCAATTGCTCAAATCTTGCAGCCAGAACGGATGCTGCCTGGGTATCGCTCATGGCAGGAGAATCGCCGGAAGGATTTTTCACTTCTGGTCCCCAGCCCAAGCCGAAAAAAAGCATCAACTGCGCGCCGAACAACAGGAAGTGCTTGCCTGGAAGACTCATCATGCGGCTGAAGTTCATGGCATCACCTTTCGTTCGACGGTAATTCGAAAGCGCGACACGATCTTCCCAATCAAAGGTTCAGTTCGTTCAGAGTCTGTTGAGCCCTCCTGCTGCAAATAGGAGGCAAAGCCACTCCCCTCGGACTGAGGTATGCCACGCATTGGTTCCGCGATCCCAGTCATCTCTGCAAACACTTCACTGCTCTGATCCGGTTCGCAAAGCGGCGAGCGGTCTACCACGAGTGAGACCACACGCAAACGTTGCCCAGATTCGAGCGCGAGATTTTGCTGAACCCAACTTCGCAAACAGCGGGTATAACCATGCATGTCAAAACGGAGTTGAATGCGGGTCACACCGGATTCGGGATCATGCATGACGTCGTTATGCAGTTCTCCGATAGCCAGCGGGGCTGCAGCAATCAGGAGTTCCATGGCAGCCTGTGTCAGCCGCAATTGTTCGAAAAGGATGCGCAGCTCGACTTCGCTGGTGACCAGTGTACCTTCGTGAATGGCATGCTCAAATCCCAAATCAGGCTGGAGTAATTCGATGCCCTGCGAAGCCAGGCGATCCCGACTTGCATGCACAAAGGTCTGAAGCGACGCCGACAGTTCGATCCCGGAAATCGCTTGCCTTGATTCCGGGACGGAAGCGGGAAATGCCAAAGCGAAGCGACGCTCAAGCGCTTCCAGTTCACCCAGCGTTGGCAGCTTGGCGGTATTCAACTGATCCAGCTCCCGCAGGGATTGACGCAAGCGTATCTCCATTTGCTCGCGTTCCGTTGCACTGAGCATGCCCCATATCAGACCTGCTACCCAGATTCCGATCAAAACAGCCCACCAAACACGCTCTGGTGGAAATCGCATAAAACGTTTTGAAAGCGCAATCATGACAACGGGGTTGCGACAGTTAGGGACTCGTATCTTGCCTCTGG
Organism: Puniceicoccaceae bacterium; assembly: GCA_040224245.1. Classification (NCBI taxonomy): domain Bacteria; kingdom Pseudomonadati; phylum Verrucomicrobiota; class Opitutia; order Puniceicoccales; family Puniceicoccaceae; species Puniceicoccaceae bacterium. The sequence continues at coordinate 25,480 of JBEGIR010000093.1, forward strand.
ATTCAGCAGCAGCTGCAATTCAAATGGCACCACATGGACGCGGCGATGGATGCCACTGTAATTGACTCGAAACTGTTCAATGGATTCCACAACACTCGATGCGAGAACCCGTTTCTGCAGCAGGTGAAGATTCGCTTCTGCGTCCGAAAGCGCTGCCCTCCACGTGGTTTCCTGCTGCGGAGCCTGCCTGAGCAGAAATTTCCCACTCAGATTCACTCTCACAGTTCCGACTTCGGCTGTGCGCGGTGATGCATGCCATTCAAAGGTTTCAAACCAAGTGTCACCCACCTCGAGCATGGCATTCTGAAGATCCACTATCAGCCTCACGAGCGCAGCCTGTTCCTTTTGCCGGGCCAGCAGTCCTTCCTGATGCCGCAGTCTGGAAGTGAACTCGTGCAAACGATCTGCTGCCGATTTTGACTGAATTCTGGCGTTGATGCTTTGTTGCTGTGTCGTTTCAAGGCGATTTCGGAGGATCATGATGCTTTGCTGATTCCCCACTCCCCAGATCAACGGAGTCATGGCAAGGCACAGGCTCATTGCCCGACGCACTCGCTCTTTTCCTGTGTTTGATCGTGCAGGCCAGTCACTGCCCTCCATACGAAGCTCCTGTTCTTTCGGCAGTGACGATGATGCTTCAGAAAAGGCGAGCAGACCCGAATCCATCCAGCGTTGTTCTCGGACCAATTCTTTACCCATGCCTCGAAGCAATGCTTGCTCCAGGTCACGCTGTGATTCGACATCGAGTTGAGGCGCAACCCAGTCGACTTGTCCGCTGGAAACTTCGGCACTCTCCCGCTGGAGGGTTGCCGACATGCGCCGAAAAGCATCTTCCATGAGCGTTGCGTTTGCCAGACTTCGTTCCCGGATGGCAGTCGTCCCAAGGGGTTGCTCCAGCGCAATCTGTCGAATTGCAGCGGCGCTGTTATTTCGGGAAAATGCACAGGCATGCATCTGCTCCAGGCAAATCAGGTGCTGCGTTGTTTCGAAAGTATCGAGAGCCGAACAGGACTGCAACGCGGCAAAAAACGATGGGAATGCACGGATGGAGGAAATGCCAGCTTCTCGAAACTGATCAGACAGATTCAACAAGCTCGTGCGGTGCATGGCAGCGATCACGATCTGACGTTCGACACAATCACGATGTAGTTGAAAATAGCACCCAACGAGTGTCTCGCTCCTGTGTGGGAAGCATCGCTCCATTTCCAGCTCAAGCATGCGCGAAAATTTTCGGTCTGAAACATTTGGAAGTTTGACGAATCGGAAAAGGAACAGTCGAAGCGGCAACCACACATGGGTGTGGGTTGCACGAAGCGAGATCGATGACAGTGCCTGTTGCACATGGTGCAGCCACTCCTCTTCGCTTCTCACCTGACCTTCCAATCTCACACATTGTGGGTCCGTTGGCAGTTGGGATCGGGTGTCACTCCAGCGGATGCAGTCGGTGCGGAGGTCAAGAATCTGTGAGGTGGAGGCATTCATCTTCACGATCAGGGCGTTGTCACGGGTATGCGCCGGAAAGGCGGGCGGTTGACCCGTTCGCGCAGTGTATATTCGGGAGGTGCGTGGTAGGATGGAACCAGGATTCCAAGTTGTTGTTCGCGCACCGCTGCACAATGCTGGATCAGGGCTTCACGTGCCGTCGGACTCTGAAGATTGGACGAGGCCCATCGTGGCACAAAAGCTTGCGGATTTCCTGCAACCTCAAAGCTCAGCAGGTAGGCAAACGGTTCCGTGCTGAGCTGGTCACGCCTGACAACTTCACCAGGCAGGTAAAAGTCCAGGGTGTAGGTCTCGCCTTGTTCCAGGCTTATGATCTCCACATGGCTCTCAAAAAAGACAAAGGGTTGATGCACGCTCTCAAAGCTCAGGCGCAGAGAACAAACAAGATCATCGAGAAAGCGGGATTTCCTTACGGTTGCGGTATCGCTCGAAGGCGTGACACCAGTGGCCGAAAGTTCAATGCGCGCTCGCCATCCGTCATCGTTTCCAATGCGGTCAAACACGATGCGATTGACGCGAACTTGCGGTGAGACGGATGCGGAAAGGATGCCTGCGACAAACAGTGTCAAAGCAGCGCAGCCCCAGCGAAGTATGGGAGGAGCGTAGGTCATGTGAGGATGGTCGAGGAGGACCGATGCAGCACCATAGGCATTGATCGGGATTTGTAAACAAGGAATTTATTTCCCTGCCTTCCCTAGCGAGTTACCCGTATCCTCCCTCCACATACCCGACAGCTGAGAAATTACACTGCATGCAGCGATAACGGCGGTTTCTGTGCGCATCACACGCGAACCCATGTGAGCCAAAATGAACCCGTTGTTTCGGAAAATCTCCCGTTCCTCTTGCGACCAACCACGCTCAGCCCCCACAGCAAGGAAGTGAGAGCATTCTGTCCTCACGGCTTCACCCACTCCCAACTGGGATTCATAGTTATCCAATGCGATTTTATGGATCCGGTTTGGTTCTGGTTCCAGGGAATTCAACACTTGCACAGCCTCTTCAAGCCCACCCTCCAATAACTGAACTTCCGGCACTTGAGTGGTGAATGCCTGTTCGACACCACTACGCAGGAGTTCAACCCACTCACAGCCTCGCCAAAGTGAACTTTGTGCATAGCTGTGTTCGGCTTTGGTCGAACGAAAAAACAACAGCCTGCGTATTCCCAGGCTCGCAGCATCACGAAGAATTTTCCGGCAGGTTTGGGGGCGACAGTAAGGTACCATCAGCGATAACGCCTTTGAGCCTGAATCCAGACCTTCCCCATTGGCAAACCACGTGATGTCGAGTCCGACTTCACCCGATGCAAACAACTGCACTTGTGCTTTCCCCATCGGTCCACCGGGCATGCCCACAAACAGTTCATTGCATGCCTGACCAAGAATCTGTTGGATGTGAATGCTTCTGCGATCCGAGGCCGGAAGTTTTTGCTTGAGCGCTGCACTGTCGAGCAGGATAAGGTTCATGCCTCAAAGATTTGAAGGTTTGGGCATATTTGCAAAATCAAAGCACATAGTTCCTCATGAAGCCCGGCAAATACAGGTGCATTCTTAAAAACCACTCGGGACGCCTTCTTGTGCTCGGACTATTGCTACTCGCGGCTGCAGCATACCTTGCATTTGAGTGGGTGGACCAACGGGTTGCCAACCGCACGCCCACGAGCGAATCCGCACCCGCCTACAACGTTCCTGCACCTGACAATATTTGAACGAATTTTTCCTGTGTTGCTGACGTCAAATCCAAAGTGAGTGCCTTACTCTCGGCAACAACATCAACAGACAAACCCAGGATTCTCATGAAAGCAGTCGCCAATCTACTGATCGTTACCCTGTGCGGTTCCACTCTCATGCTCGGGAGCGGATGCACCACAACGGGTTCCAATGCCGAAACAGGAATGGTCGCCGGAGCCCTGATCGGTGCACTTGCCGGGGGCATCATCGGGCAAAACATGGAGGACGGAAGCAACGACTATTATCAGAATCGATATTACGTGCGGCATCGCGGCCATTACCACGCACGCTGGGATGATGACAAGGGTGGCGCAAAAGGTGCACTCATCGGAGCTGCTGCGGGTGCACTCATCGGCGGCATGATCGGTTCTGCTCAGGATGAACAAGAGCGGCGCGATGCCGAAATGCGTGCCGAGGAAATGCGTCTGCAGCGCGAGCTTGCTGTGCGCCGCGCCGAAGAGGATGCCGCCTACGAAGCTTACCAGAAACGCATAGCGGTTTCCAATGGTATGGCTATTTCCGATGATGAGGTAGCCCTCGCTGAACAGCGAGCAAGGGAAGCGGAACAACGCCTGCAAGCCCTTCGTCGGGAAAGACTGGAAGCACTGCGTCGCGAACAGCGCTACAGCGATGCCGAAACGCGACGCATGGAAGCGGAGATGGAAATCGAACGCCTTGAGCGAGAGCTGTCCGGCATGCCCGACACTTCCGCTTCGGGAACATCCTATCACCCTGACGCGCGAATCTAGTCATGCTGTGACGCAGGCTGATGCGATATGCTGCCAAAATTTCGTTCAGAAAGGATGCACATCGCAGAAGAATCCACGCATCCAGCATCACAAAAGCGGTGAATGCTCTTGAGAATGCGATGTGAACCACTAGCGTGCACCAAGGAATCCAACATGAAATCCGCAATTGTTAAATTACTGCTTCCGCTGACCCTTTTGCTTGTCCTGAGCGCCTGCACCCCGAGCTATCACTTCAAAGTGGATGCCATCAGCGACGGGGCGATGCAGACAGAGGGATCGTTTTTCATCGTGAGTGGAAATCCGGAACTGAAGGAATCCGACTTGCGATTCCGTGAGGCCGCGACGCTTGTACAGACTGCCCTTGAGGGGAAAGGTTTCTACCGCTCTCCGGATGTTGCTTCTGCAGACATGCTGGTGGAAATCTCTTTTGGAATGGGTGAACCCCGGGAAGTGCTGGAAAGTCGCTCCTACCCGGAAACCTACTGGCGTCCCGGATTCAGCTATGCCATTCGCATTCCCGTGTATGACAAGTCCGGGAATCTGATCAGTTTTCAGACTCGCGTCGTGCGCGAACCCTCGCGCAGCTACACTTACTGGGAGGAACGTCTGGACAGCACCACCCTGTTCGAAAAACACTTCACCATCGAAGCTTTTGACAACCGCCCCGGCGCACCGCGGCAGCAACCCCAGCAGCTCTGGAGCGTGGTTATCGGAAACAGTGACAGTTCAGATAACCTGCGACAATACCTGCCCTACATGATCGCAGCAGCGCTGCCTTACATTGGTCTGGATACGGGGAGCCAGATCTACGTGTCGGTTCGTCCCGACGATCCCACAGTGCAGTTCCTGCGCTATCCTGACTCAGGAGCACTGCAGGATTAATTGCGGTTTTCTGAATCACACCTCCGCACTCACAAAAGACACATTTCTTCGCCTGCCACAAAATCTCATCCGATTTCTACTTGTGAACGCTACTTCTTCGGGTTAGCACTTCTGGTATGAGTCGGATTCGTCAAACGTTTGAAAAGGCAGCTGGAAAACCCCGCTTCATCGCCTACATTTGTGCATTGGATCCTGATGCAGCAACCTCACTTGAGGTCTGCCGCACCTTGATCAAGGCAGGTGTTGACATTATCGAACTCGGCGTGCCCTTCTCCGATCCTCTCGCCGACGGTAAAACCAATCAACTCGCTGCAGAACGCGCACTCGCTGCTGGAGCCACACCCGATCAGGTGCTCGATCTGGTTCGCTCGATCCGCAGCTTTAGTGAAGTTCCGGTCGTGCTCTATACCTACTACAATCTGGTGTATAACAAGGGTGTAGAAAACTACGTTGCCGCTGCTCAAAATGCAGGAGTGGATGGTATTCTCGTACTCGACCTGCCCCCTGAGGAATCCGACGAAATGACGACTGCCTGCAAGAACCATGGCATCGATCAAATTTTCCTGATTGCCCCGACTACCCCTGAATCGCGCATCCCTCTCATTACCCGCAACGCATCAGGATTCATTTATTACGTCTCGCGTGAAGGTGTTACGGGTGAGCGCTCCGATGTGGCCAAGGACCTCGCGACGCGTGTGGCGGCGATTCGAAAAACGACGGATCTTCCCATCGGGATTGGTTTTGGGATTTCCAATGCCGATCAGGTCCGGCAGGTTGCACTCCACGGTGACGCTGTCATTGTCGGCAGCAGTATTGTGAAAATCGTGGAACAACATGCGTCTGATCCGAATACGATGTTGGCAACGCTCGAGGCAAAGGTGCGTTCACTGCTTGAGGGATTACAGTAAGCCCTGCCCTTCTCAATGCACTTGCCAACCCCGCTGGTGCGATCAACATTTTGTTTTTTCTCACTCTTCCATGCGCATTATTCAGTTTTCTTTCATGCATTTGAGTCTGCTGTGTCTACAGCTCATTCCACTATGGGTGATCGCAGAACCCACACTGCAGGAGCAAGACATCAAACAGGCGTTGCTGCGTCTGCAGCACTATGAGGAAATGCAGCAATGGCAGCTTGAGACGACTTCTGATACCATGACCTTTACATCCCGGTTTGGGGTCAACGTATCCAGTTCCGATGCAATCGCCGAATTGCATGCCAATGCTTCTGCTCCCCATGTTAGCGAGTCGGAAATGCCAGTTTCTGAATCTTTTGGCATCGATCAGAAACCCTTCCGCATTCACATCCACTTCATCCCGTTTCCCGAGTATGCTACTCTCGAGCCATTGCAACAGCAGCGACATGCGTTGGTAACTCGACTTAATCACGATGCGTTTGATCTGGATTCCGATCCCATGGATGCGGAGCAGTGGGAGCACACATGGGAGAAGCTGCACGCACAACCCCTCCCCACTCATGTGGCAGGACATTCGCTCGTGTCGATCAGTTCCGATCTGGATAACCCAAAGCTCTCCTTTGAACCAAATCAGGAGTTGAAAGAGTGCATCTGGATGCTGTATCGCCTCGGCTTTCTCTTCTCCGAAATCGTGCGTTAATCGATGCCATTGACGCACGACAGCCGGATGTTCAGCCCGGGCAGTCCGCGCCGTTACGCGCCAAACGCCTCAGCACTTTCGGGAGTAGCCTCCATGCCGGAACGGGCAAGATAGGCCTCCAGCGTAGGTTTGCGCCCCCGGAAAGCGACATATGACTCCATGGGTTCCCTGCGATTGCCAGCGGCCAGAATTTCCCTGCGAAACGCACGTCCAGTTTCCGGGTTGAGCACTCCAGTCTCGAGAAATCTGGAAAACGCATCGGCTTCGATCACTTCACTCCACTGGTAGGAATAATAACCTGCAGCATACGCAACGGCACCTGAAAAAAGATGCCCGAAGCGATGCAGCAGCGGAATCGAAGGCGATTTCCATGCGGGCCGGTACTGCTCTGTCGAACGCTTCACAAACGCATCCAGATCATGCTCACCCAGTTCCGGATCACTTGCAAAATCGATGTGCAAATCCAAGTCCATGATTCCAAAGCTGAGCTGGCGAAGGATAAACAGACCTTTCTGGAAATTACGGGTCTTGCACATGCGCTCGAAGAGATCTTCCGGTATGCCTTCACCGGTTTCATGATGACGGGCAAAGAGGTTCAAACTTTCGCGCTGCCAGCACCAGTTCTCCATGATTTGTGAAGGCACTTCCACAAAGTCCCAAGGGACGGAGATTCCATTCAGACTCTTCACATGCACTTCCCCACATAACTCGTGCAACAGGTGTCCAAACTCGTGAAAAACGGTCTCCACTTCGTCATGCGTGAGCAAGGCTGCTTTGCCCCTGCTTCCCGGAGTCATGTTCCCGCACATGATGCCCAACGGCAATTCATTCGGCTCGCCATTCTCCCCGAAACATCCGGAACGCAGCGTATCCATCCACGCTCCACTTCGCTTACTTTCCCGAGGAAACCAGTCCGTGTAGAACGCACCCAATTTGTGACCGCTGTCGGTATCAAAGATCTCGTAAAACTGCACCGATTCTGTCCACACCTCCACGGCATCCGCAGGCCCCTCGCTTCCGACTTTGACCGCGCGCTCCACCACTCGAAGACCAAAAACCCGCTCCACCAGCTCAAACAGTCCGGAAATGACCTGATTAATGGGGAAAAAGGGACGAAGGGATTCTTCATCAAAGGCATAATGCGCCTTCAGTAACTTTTCGGACCAGAACGCGACATCCCAGGGTTCGAGTGGTTCGGGATTGTCCAGACCCAGCTGCTGAGCGCGGAACTGCTCCAACTCCTTGACCTCCCCAGGCACTGTCCGGGTAACGGCCTCCCGCATGCGTTGAACAAATGCACGCGCGTTTGTCCCATTTTTGGCCATGCGCCGCTGAAGAATGTGGTCGGCAAAATTTGCAAACCCCAGCAACGTTGCTTTTTCGTGCCGCAAGCTCAAAATTTTTGCAATAAGACAGCCGTTGCTCCAGGGATCTGTGCGGCCCACGGCATTGGCAGCTTGCCACGCTGCCTTGCGCAACGCTGCATCGTTAACGAATTTCATGAAAGGCCCCCAGGACGGTGCGTGGAGGGTGAAACGCCACTTCGGTTGCGCTTCGGTTCCATGACCTTTGCGCAGTGCATTTTCCCGGGCAATCTCTCGCAGCACATCGGGCATCTCGCTGAGCACTGCGGCATCCTCGATGATCATCTCCCAGTCGTTGGTTGCATCCAGCACATTTTCAGAAAACTTCTGGGTCAGCGTTGCCAGTTCATGATCGATTTCAGCGATACGCTTTCTTCCGGCTTCGGGCAAATCTGCTCCACACTCCTGAAAATCCTTCAGCAATTCTTCGACATGCCGCCGTCGGACAGGATCCAGACGGGTCAGTTCAGTCTGATTTTTCGCCAACTGCCGCACCACCGTCCACAGTTTTTCCCGCAGACAGATTCCTGAATAAAATGCCGTCACCTTCGGCAGCACTTCACCGTAGGCTTTTCGAAGATCGGGAGCATCCATCACGTTATTGAGATGCTCCACGATGGACCACGCCCGGTCGAGTTCCTCACTGCAACCTTCCAACGCATGCGCGACAGATTCATAGCTCACCTGTTCGGTGGACAATTGTTCGATGTGCCGGACGCGGGATTCCGCCAGTTCCAAGGCGTGCTCGATGTCATTCTGCAATCGCTGCACGTCCAGCGATGACCATGCGACCTCATATCGGTCAGAAAGAAATGGATGTTTTTCAGTCATTTGAAAAGCTCTCGGGTTCCATTGTTACAAAACCGTAACATTCTTGTATTCAACATGATGCAACATTTCCGTAACAATGCGGATTAAGCATTGAAGCTCCTACTCTTAAGCCTATAGACCCGAACTATCAACTAACTTATGATTAGATTACACCGATTCCAAAGCCGTCGCCATGCGCCCTTCCTATCTTTGACTGCTCTGTTCCTGGCGGTCTCCTTCAGTCACGCGCAAGACAGCGGCAGAATCTCGGGAAGTCTCATCGACAAGGACACAGGTGAACCCATCCTTGCCGCGCTCGTGAGCATTGACGAACTCAATCTGACGACCACCTCATCGCTCGATGGGTCCTATCGCTTCCTGGAGGTTCCCGTGGGGCAGCATTCCCTCACGGTCGAAAAAGCGGGCTACCGCACTTCCATCATCACCGAAATTGAAGTCGTCGCCGGAGAGCTGCAGCGCGTTGACATTCCGATGCAGGCGACACTTGAAAACCTGATTGAACTGGAAGCCTTCGTCGTAACCGCTGCCGACGCACAGACGCTGGATATTGCCCTGCTTGCCGACCGGCAAAAAAGCTCCGCCATGAGCGATGCCATTGGGGCTGAGGATTTCTCCCGCTTTGGCGCCGGTGATGCCGCTGATGCCATGAGCCGTGTCACGGGGGTCTCCATCAACGAGGGCAAGTACGTCTTTGTGCGCGGACTCGGTGAACGCTACAGCAACACGCTGCTGAACGATGTGACACTGCCAAGCTCCGATCCGGACAAAAAAGCCGTGCAGATGGATCTCTTCTCCACGGACCTCATGGAAAGCATTGTCACCGCCAAGTCCTTCACCCCTGACAAGCCCGGCGATTTCGCCGGAGGAAGCGTTAACATCAAAACCAAGTCTTTTCCGGATCTTTTTTCCCTCACTCTATCCAGTTCCTTTGGCTACAATTCACAGGCCAACCTCAACAGCGACTTTCTCAGTTATGACGGCGGTCAGCGGGATTGGCTAGGTTTTGATGACGGCACCCGCGACATTCCAGACGGTGTGCCCACCGATCCCAGCGAGTTTCCCATTTCAAATTTCCAGCCCGGAGCGGCCCAGTTTTTTGACGACATCACACGTCGCTTCAATTCGGTCATGTCCATTGGTACCGACAAGTCGTTCCTCGATACCGGATTCAGTGCCAGTTTTGGCAACAGCTACTTCCTCGGTGGTGACCAAATGCTGGGAGTGGTTGCGTCGCTCAGCTATGACCTCTCCTACGACCACTATGAAGACGGAATCAACGCCCGCTACAGGCGAAACTCACTCGAGTCGGAAATGCTCTCCCCTCGCTACGTCTACCGCGATACACGTTCGGTCATGAATGCCAACATCAGCAGCTTGCTGAGCATGGCATACCAACCCTCTGTGAATCACGAAATCGCACTTGTCCTCTCGGGAACCTTTGCAGGCAGCGATGAAACCCGCTTCCAGCAAGGTCCAACATCAGACTCTGGTCAGAACTTCGATGCGGAAGATCAAATTCGCTCCATGGTATTTACCGAACGCAGCCTGATTTCTGCACAGCTGCGCGGTGAACACGTCTTCGATTTTGCCGACATCAAACTCGACTGGAGCTTGTCCAGTGCCTCTACGACTCAGGAAGACCCAGATGCGCGCTACTCCAACAATGAGATTATCCCCGAGACGGGACGCGTCTCCCTCGTCAAACCTGATCGCGCACCACGCCGAGTGTATCGCGAACTTACTGAAGATCAAAGCAGCCTCAACCTCAACCTCGAGATTCCTTTCCTGGAGGGAGACAGCGGCCTCAACCGAAACCTGAAAATTGGTGGAGTTGTTACCGAACGAAGCCGCGATTTTTTCGAAGTTGTCTACCAGTATCAATACGGCTCCACCGGCAATTCGATCTTCAACAATTTTGAATCCATGGACAGTTTTCTCGATCCGGAAAAAATTGGAATCGATGACGACGGTCCGCTGCTAAAAACCTTTATCAACTTCTTTCGCGGACAGGATTATGAAGGTGAAGAGACGATTGAGGCCTACTATGCGATGCTCGATTTTGAACTGACGGGTAAGTGGCGTCTGATCGGAGGTGTGCGCCAGGAGAATACGGACACCACCATGCAGAGCTTAACCCCTGTCGATGAACGTTTCTTCAGTTCGAGTGCTGAAATTGCAGAGGACAAACTGCTTCCGGCTGCACAGCTCGTTTACGCGCTCACCGACCAGCAAAACCTGCGCCTGTCCTGGTCCGAAACACTCGCTCGTCCCACCTTTCGCGAAATTGCACCTTACCGTTCGTTCCCCTTCATCGGAGGAGATGAATACTTCGGAAACCAGAACCTGGTACAAACCGACATTGAGAACTTCGATCTTCGATGGGAATGGTTTCCGAATCCCGGAGAAATTGTATCGATCAGTCTCTTCCGGAAAACACTCACCCATCCCATCGAACTGGTCATTGAAGAGGTAAATGCCAACTTCCGCGAACGTCCCTACAATGTGAAGAAGGGCGAGATTGAGGGCGTTGAAATCGAGTTTCGCAAAAACCTCTCCTTCCTGCACGACTCGCTCGAGTATTTTTCGATCAATGCCAACTTCACATTCTCAGCGTCTGAGGTCGACAATACGAACCGTGAGTTCATTTCGAAGATCTCGTTTTTTGAGTCCAGAGAGACCGTTGCAGCATTTGCCGCGTTGCGAAACAGTCTGATCGAAGAATATGGCAATGAACCCGAAGACTGGGATCGCCAGGCACTTTTGGATGTAGCCCCCAACACCCCATCCCGGCGCGACCTGTTCGGTCAACCGGACTGGATCACCAATCTCTCCCTCAACTACGAAAATCCGATCTGGGGCACAGCGGTCAGCCTTAATTTCAACTACGTCTCTGAAAAACTCGCCTACGCCAGCCAAGGAGCCACTCCCGATGTTTACGACCGTGACCGGGAACGTCTGGACCTCATCATCAGCCAGTCCTTCGGTGACAACTGGAGCCTGAAGTTTTCCGCCAAAAACCTGACGAACTCCGAAAATGAACGCTACTACGACAGTGCGGAAGAAGACATCTATTCCTCCTACACATCCGGACGTAGTTTCTCTCTCGGAGCGACCTACCGCTTTCACTGAGCCTTTTCTCAAATCAACCTACTTAATCAATCATGAAATCAATCAAACATCTCAGTATCGCCATTTTGCTGGGCGTGAGCGCATTGTTCACAGCTCAGGCACAAATGGTTGAAGTCACCCAGAACATCGCTGCGGGCACCCATCAGGTGTGGACTCCTGACAACGAGTATCTGCTCACCCAAATCATCTATGTTGAGCCAGGCGCATCACTCACGATCCTTCCTGGCACCGTTATTCGTGGCCGTGCTTCACCTGCGGGTGAGTTCAACCCGGGTGCATTGGTTGTTTCCAAAGGGGCGAAGATCTTTGCAAATGGAACACCTTCTGCCCCCATTGTGTTCACGGCGGAGTTTGACCTCGGTCTTGGAAATGGACTTCCCTACGGTGCCATGAACAAGGACACGCGCGGACAATGGGGCGGTGTTGTGATCCTTGGAGATGCTCCAACCAACCTGCAGCCTGGTTCTGGCAATCGCTTCGTTGAAGGGTTGCCCGAGAATGAACTATCCGAATTCGGTGGTAACAACCCCGACGACTCTTCTGGTTCATTCAGCTACGTCTCGATCATGCACGGTGGTGCAGTGATTGGCGCAGACAATGAACTCAATGGCTTGACTCTTGCAGGCGTTGGGCGCGGAACCAACCTGCACCACATCGAGATCTATGCAAACCTCGACGATGGCATTGAGTGGTTTGGTGGCACCTGTAACGTG